>CAJXLG010000020.1 GCA_913055885.1 uncultured Rhodospirillales bacterium | reverse complement strand
GTGTTCGCACCAAGGATGACTCGGGCTCCCGCCCGCTCATCTCCTCCTATACCACACCCGACACAGACAAGGATGACTCGCCATTAAAGATATTCACTACATAATCGTCGTCTTGAGGTGCCATGCCCTCAGGCATGGCCTCGAAAGACGATTTTCATACGCGGCGGTTGTCCGCGCCAAACGGGTGGGGAAAGTCCTGTGGCGCGCCGGGCCCCGTACCGGCCGTGCTACATGTTCTTCCTGAGGGGGATGCGCACGCGCGCCGTGAGGTCAACAGCCTGCAGGTTGCCCCCGACCAGGTTGACGGGGATGAGCCACTCGAACCGGAAACGGGCCTGAATGACCCCCAGGACCATGCCGGACTCCGTGACCGTGGCGCATCTGTCGAAGGTGATCGCGTCGCCCCCCGGACCGGCGCCGGGCAGCAGGGCGTTGCGCCGGATCTGCGCCCTGATTTCGTCCGGCTCAAGGTTGGGGTCGGCCACCCACACACGGGCGGCATCCTCGAGGGCGAACTGAAGCGCGGCCTGGGTGTAGCTGACCCGGGCAAGCTCGATGACCGCCACGATGAGCACGAAAAAGATGGGCGCGATCATGGCGAACTCGATGGCGGCCGCGCCGCGGCGGGTATGGTCGCGCCGTCTCATTTCACCCGCACCATCTGCCTGGATCGGAGCTGCATGGTGTCGCCCCCGAAAAGCTGGATGGACCCCAGGCGGATGTCCCCCAGGAGGATGGGATCATATTCGGTGCGGGCGGTCACCCGGGTCCATCCGAAGGCTGAACCGCCGCAGCCGTTCTTGTCGGTCTGGAAATCCACCGGGTCGGGGTCCTCCTCGCAGGCGTATTCGCAAACGATGGAATCGCTGCCGGCGTTGTCGTTGCACGGGGCCGGCGCGTTGCCGCCGAAATCCGTGAAGCCCGCCTTTTCCACGGCGTCCTGAATGGCCGGCGGGTCCCAGCCGTTGGTCATGGCCGCCTGGACGCCCGCGCGCGCGGCGAATTCCACCTGAAGCTGCCAGAAGGCCCGATTCCCCAGGTCGAAGGCCACCAGGGTCACCAGCAACAGGATGGGCAGGAACAGGGCGAACTCCAGCGCGACGGCGCCGCGCCGGCCGTCGCCCCGGGTGCTCCACCGTGTCGTCCCGTCCCGTGCCATCACGTCCTCATGGCGAAAGCTGGGTGTTGGTCAGGCGAACGCTGGTGCGCCGCAGGTGCGCCAGCCCGCCGCCGGCGCCGCCGGCGCCGCACCCCTGGCTGGACAGATCGGCGGCGCCCGTTATATCGACGGTCTTGCCGATGATCTGGAGGCAACTGTTCGTCCCGCCCGTGTCGCTGCCGCCATTGATCCGGATATCATCCTCCGGGAAATACATGGCGCCGGTAAAGGTGGAGCTTGAATTGCCGTTGATCTTGTGCGTCTGGCCGGCCGGGTCCTCCCCGTAGAACAGAACGCCGCTGTAGGTGCCGCTGGTGGGCGCCGAGAGGTTGAGCTGGGCCTTGCCATTGATGGTCAGGGCGCCCCCGCCCAGGAAGACAAAGCTGACGCCGCTGCCGTCAACGGTCGCATTGGCGTTGAAGGTCACCTTGCCCTGGAAATAATAGGTCCCGGGCAAGAAGGTAACGTCACCCTTGACGTGCAGGTGATTGGCGGAAAAGCATTTCTCGCCGTCGGCGCCGGGATCGACGGTGGTGTTCTGGAGTTTGCTGGTATTGTCCGGGCTCTGGCAGGCGGCGGGTTCGATTTCGCTGTCGTCGCCGTCGCCGTCCTCGTCGCCGTCGCCCTCCTCGTCATAAACCGGCAGATCGCTGTAGGGGTCCTGCGTGCTCGGCTGGTTTTCCCGGGGCGCGTCGCAGTCCAGCGTGAGCCCCTTCGTCGCATGCTTGTCCCGGTTGTCGATGGACCCCACGGCCGACAGACAGTCCACGTTCCCCCGGGCGTTGCCACGGACGTCGATCGCGGGCGAGGTATTGGCGTTGCTGGCGATCTGGCAGCCCTCCAGGTTGATGTCGGCGCTGCCGCCGATGTCCACGGCGCTTTTGTCGTTCTCGCTGAGGGCCAGGATGCAGGCGTCGTCCTCGATGATCTCCGTGCCCACGCGGGCCACGCCCATGGCGACCAGCTCGCGCTGACGGGTATCGCCGATGTCCGCCACCATGTCGTCGGGCATCACCCGGCTGAAGGGCTGCAGGAAGAGCAGGGGGATAAGGCTCCGGCCCACGACGGCCACTTCCCACGTGTCGGCGCCGCACGCCTCGTCGCCGTCGCCGTCCGAATCCTCGTCGCCGTCCTCGTCGTCCTCGGCGTCGGCGTCACAATCCTCGTCCTCGTCGCTCTCGCCGTCGTCGTCGTAGCCGCTGGCGTCGTTGTCCCCGTCGTCGTCGTTGTCCTGGTAGTCGTCGATCAGGACCTCGATATCCGGATCATCACCCGTCTTATCCGGATCCGGGTCCTCGAAGCCATTCTGTCTCGCCGCGTCATGCGCGACGTCCCTGATCTCGTTTTTCTGGCTTAATGTGAGATTGTCCCCCATGCTTTTGCGTTCCACCGCCGCCGCGTAGGCGGCGGCGTCCACGGCGGTCTGGAGCCGCTGGGTCTGGACGTACCACAGACTCACCTCGACCCCCAGGGCCATGCTGCCCAGGATCACGGGCATGACGAGGGCGATGATCACGGCCACCGCCCCCCGGCGGGCGGCGGCGAAGGTGCGCAGCAGGCGGCCTGTATGACGGATCCGATACCTCATGGGGGCACGATACATCCTTTGCCGTGGCGCTTACAGTGCGCGCCGCCACAGCCACGCCCCGCCTTGATCGAAAAACGCCGAACGCGCCCCGCCGGGCGCGTTGACAGGGCCTGACGCACAAGCCCATTTTCCCTTGTAAAAGGCTGACAGACGGAAGGGGCACCCATGCTCAAAAGGGGCGCTTCCGGCGGCCCCATCCGGGTCGTCTTCGTCCTCGTACCGCGTTTTTCCCTGAACGCCTTTTCGGCGGCGCAGGAACCCCTCCGGCTGGCCAACTACGTCTCCGGCCACACCCTCTATTCCTGGTTCGTCGTCACCAGTGACGGCAAGCCCGTTCCGTCCTCGGGCGGCGTGCGTGTCACGCCCGACTTCGCCGCGGCGGAGCTGGAACAGCCGGACAACGTCATCGTGTGCTCCGGCTTCGACGCCCACCGCTATCACGATCCCGCCCTTTTCGGCCTTCTGCGCAAATGGGCGCAGGGCGGCGCCGCCGTGGGCGCGGTGTGCACGGCGTCCATCGTGCTGGCGCGCGCGGGGCTTCTGGACGGCCATCCGTGCACCATCCACTGGGAGCTTCTGGAGTATTTCCGCGAGGCCTTCCCGCATCTCGACGCGCGCGCCGAACTGTACGAACACGACGGCGAGCGTTTCACCTGTGCCGGCGGCTCGGCGGCGGCGGACATGATGCTGTCGGAGATCACCGAGCGCCTGGGCCTGGACATGGCGGTGCAGGTGAGCGAGCAGTTCCTGCACGGCGGCATCCGCTCCGGCGACGACGCCCAGCGCCTGCCCGTCCAGACGCGGCTGCGCGTGAGCCACCCGCGCCTGGTGCGGGCCATCCGCGAGATGGAGAACCACGCCGAGGAGCCCCTGTCGCGCGACGCCATCGCCGCCCGCGTGGGGCTGTCCAGCCGCCAGCTCGAACGCCTGTTCCGCCGCCACCTGCAGACCAGCCCGGCGCGCTACTATCTCAAGCTGCGCCTGGACCGGGCGCGCCACCTGCTCGGCCACACGGACATGTCGGTGACGGAGATCGCCCTGGCGTGCGGCTTCACCTCGGCGTCGCACTTCTCCAAGTGCTACCGGGATCTGTTCGGCCACACGCCGCGTGCCGAGCGCCGGCCGGCCCGGCGCCGGAACCGGGCGGAGGCGCCCTCGGTGGAGGGCGGGGCCGCCGCGGACGACAGCGAGGGCGGGCTCCCCGACGAGGCGGAGGCCCCCGTGGACGCCCGCTGACCCCCGCTCATCGCGTGCTGGCGCTGCATCCCGGGGAAGCCTGTGTTATACTTGAAGGGAAGCTGCCGGAAAGGCCCGGCGGGCCGTTGGCAGCAATGGTCACAACGTGGTGGAGGGGTCATGGCGGGTGACGCGGCCGTGATTCTCATGATCGACGACAACGCGGGCGAGGCCTTCCTGTTCCAGGAGGCGCTGGAGGATTACGGCATGCCCCACAACTTTCACCACGTGGAGGACGCGGAAAGCGCCCGGGCCTTCCTGGAACGCACGGGGAAGCAAGCCGACGCGCCCCGCCCCGACGTGATCCTTCTGGACATGAAGCTGCCGGGCACGGGCGGCCTGGAGGTATTGCGGCGCATCAAGGCGGATTCCGACCTTGCCGACATCCCCGTCTTCATGGTCTCCACCCTGGCCCCGGGAAGCGACGTGGAGGAGGCACGCAACCTCGGCGCGACCGGCTTCATCACCAAGCCGGACAATTTCGACGGCTATGCCGAGGTGATCGACCAGATACGCACCGCCCTGGAGAACACCGGCTGAGGCCTTTTGCCGCCGTTGACGCCGCCGCCCCGTCTGCCTAAAGTTTTATGCCGCCGGGGGGGAGCGGCGCCACAGGGGAAGACGGCATGGCCGAAGCCAAGACCAGAACAGACATCATCAACGCCCTCGAGGACCACATCGCCGACAACGGCGGCAAGTACAAGCAGTGGTGCGTGGGGGTCACGACATCGCCCCGGGACGCCCTTTACGCGACCCACAAGGTCCGCGAGGGCAAGGACGCGGCCATCAGCCGGCGCGCCCCGGACGCCCAGCAGGCGCGGGAAGTGGTGAAATACTTCACCCAGACCCAGGGTGCCGCCCAGGGCCGGCAGGACGACGGGGACGGCTCCGTCCACGTCTTCGCCTATCGCATCCGCCGCCACACCAAGCCCTGACCCGCCCGCGTCACCCGCCGTCGGCCAGGGCCTCCAGGGCGGCGCGATCGCCCTCGTAGCGATTCTCGCCCAGGTCCCTGAGCAGGCCGCGCCGGCGGAACTCGGCCACGGCCCGGCTGGCCGTCTCCGTGGTGAGCCCCACCATGGCCCCCACGTCCTCCCGCGAGAAGAGCATCAGGACGCCGCGCTCGTCCATCAGGGCCAGCGCCAGGCGCGCCACGCGCTGGCGGGCCGAGCCCGTGGACAGCCGCGTCAGCCACTGGTCGGCCTGGCTCAGGGCGGCGTGCCAGCGTTCCATGAGCCGGCGGTGGAGGTGGGGCGTCTCGCGGTCCAGCCGTTCCACCACCTCGCGCGGCAGGCGGCAGACGAAGGTGGACTGCAGGGCCACGGCCGTGTGCTCGTAGGGCGCGCCCACCAGGATCTCCAGCCCGGCCGTCGCCCCCTGCCCCAGGAGGCGCACGATGCGCTGGGTGCCGTCGGGCAGGACCTGCACCAGCTTGACCAGTCCGGAGCGGACGGTGAACAGCGCCTCGCCGCCCTCGCCCGCGTTGTAGAGCACGTCCCCGGCGGCGAACCGCTGCTCGGCGATGGGCAGGTGGATGAGGTCGAAGTCGCTCTCGGCCAGGTCGGCGAACAGGACCAGGTCCTTGATGCCGCACCACCGGCACGGCGTCTCGCCACTCCACGCCTTGCGGATACGCTCGTGTTCCATACGCCCTCGCCAAGCCGCGTGACCCCCAATGTAAGCCTCACGCCACCACGCGACAATGCGGCGCGGGCAGATGCAGCGCCGGTCCGGGCCAATCTTGACAGGGCATGCGCCACCTCCGAAAAATGCACCCTGTCCGGAACCCGGGAAGAGGCTTGAGCCCGTGTGCCGCAACGGGCGGCACAACCCGGCACCGGGCCGGGCGGCACCGGGAACAGGGAAGCAGGGGCGGGGTGCGCCGTGTTCAGGACGTTACGGAAAACCCTTTTCGGCAAGGACAAGGCGACACCGCGGAATCTTAACGAAGCCGTCAATTTCGAGGCCGGCCTCATCTTCATCGCCGTTCCCAAGACGGGCTCCACGACGGTCCGGCGGCAGGTAGGCTCGGCGGGCCCCCACCTCATTCCCAATCCGCACCTGGACATCCAGCAGATCCGGGACCTCCTTTACACGTGGCTCCTGAGGCAGGAGCTCGGCACCAACGACCGCTTTCCCGGGTCGGCGGTGCGTACCGACACCGACCTCCGGGACGACGCGGCCCGGTGGTTCGAGGGGCTTTTCAAGTTTTCCATGGTGCGCAATCCCTGGGCCCGTGCGGTTTCGCTTTACCACCGCAAGGAGGGCGTGCGGGTGGGCGAGCGCATGGACTTCCGGTCGTTCGTGAAGAACCATTTTCATGCCAGCGACACCTGCCGCCATCCCACCCTTCACGGCAATCAAGTGGACTGGCTGACGGACGCCGACGGGCGGATCGCCGTGGACCATGTGGCCAAGCTGGAAGACCTGAACGCGGAGGTGGCCACCCTTGCCGAGAAAAGTAACGGCCGGGTGCACCTCGCCGCCCGCACCATGAATCGAAACGAGGCCTCGCCGTCCACGGCCTACCGCGACCTTTACGACGACCACACGCGGCACCTCATCGCCACGCGTTTCGAAAAGGACATCGACCTTTTCGGCTATACCTTCTGATGGTGCCGCCGGGTGGCGGCCCGACCGCCGCCCGGGTCGCGCCATTTGACAGCGGCCCGCCCGCCGGGGAAAACTCGGCCCGTTCCCGGAACCGGACCGCCGCCACGATATCGTCATGGCCGACACCGCGGGCATTTCCGCCGACGCCGCCACCACCGACCCGCAGCGCCGCGCCCTGCGGCGCCACCAGGCCCTGGCCACGGGGCTGCTGGCGGTCATGACGGCGGTCTACGTGGTGGCCGTGGCGGTGTTCCCGGAAGGGGCCGTGTGGGCCGGTTTCGTCGAGGCCGGCGCCGAGGCCGCCCTCATCGGCGGCATCGCCGACTGGTTCGCCGTCACCGCCCTGTTCCGCCATCCCCTGGGCGTGCCCGTGCCGCACACCGCCCTCATTCCGCGCAACAAGGACCGCATCGGCCGGCGCATCGGCGACTTCGTGGCGGAGAATTTCGTCGAGCCCCACCTGCTGCGCGAGCGGCTGCGCGCCATGGACCCGGCGGACAGGATGGGCGCGTGGCTGGCCGATCCCGCCAACGCCCGTGCCGTGGCAACGCGCACGGCCGACCTCCTGCCGCCGGCCCTGGCCGCCCTCAAGGACGACCGCCTGCGCCGCCGGGTGCGCCTGGCCCTGAGCCGCGAGCTGCGCCGCGCCGACGTGGGGCCGCTGGCGGGCCGCCTGGCGGCGAGCGTGCCCGACCACGAGTTGAGCCTGCTGCTCAACCGTCTCCTGGCCTTCGCGCGCGATTACGTGGACAACAACCACGATCGCATCGAGGCCATGGTGGCCGAACGCAATGCCTGGTGGGTGCCGCGCGCGGTGGACCGCCAGATGGCGCGGGGCATCGCCGCCGGGGTGTCGGCGCTCCTGGACGACCTGGGCCGGCCCGGCACCGAGGCCCGTGAACAGACGGCCGCCGTCCTCGCCGACCTGCGCGAGCGCCTGCGGACGGACCCCGACCTCCACGCGAACCTGCGCGTCTTCAAGAACCGGCTGGCGCGCCATCCGGCCCTGCAGGAGCGCCTGGCGGGCGCCTGGGACGCCGCCCTGGACGCCGTGGAGGGCGCGGCCACCGGGCCCGATTCCCGGCTGCAGGCCGTCATGACGGAGGCCCTGCGGGCCTTCGGGCAGCGCCTGCGGGACGACCCGGAGCTGCGCGCCACCGTCAACGAGGCCCTGGAAGACGCGGTGGCGGCCTACCTGGTGCCCTGGCGCCGGGAGGTGGCCACCTACATGGCCGGCGTGGTGCGCCGCTGGGAGGGCGAAACGGTGGCCGACCGCGTGGAGCTGGCGGCCGGCCGCGACCTCCAGTTCATCCGCATCAACGGCACCGTGGTGGGCGCCCTGGTGGGCGCCACGCTGCACGGCCTCGTGCTCCTGGCGGGGGGGTGACGGGGTCGGGAGCTGGCGCGCCCGGCAGGACTTGAACCTGCGACCTACGGCTTAGGAGGCCGTTGCTCTATCCGGCTGAGCTACGGGCGCGTGCACGGTACGTATACCAGCGTCACCGCCGGCTGACAACGGAGCCTTGACAGGACATTCCCCACCCGCTTGGCGCGTACAATCATTACGTTTTATTGTCGTCCTTCGAGGCTCTTTTCAAAGAAAAGAGCACCTCAGGACGACGATCATACGGCGAATATGTCATCATAATCGTCATCTTGAGGTGCTCCGCCGAAGGCGGAGCCTCGAAAGATGGCGCCACCCGACGGGCGTTTGAGAAAACATGGGAAATGTCCTGAGCCTTGACCGCCGCCGCGGGCCCGTAGGACAGTGGCGACGGAAGGCGGCAGAGGGGCGCGTCATGGATGCCGGATACCACCTCTGGGCCCGGCGGGCGGGGCTCGGCCTCGTTGTCGCGGGGACCTACTGGGGTGTTTCCCACTTCGTCTGGCTGTTCTTTCAGGAATTCGGCATGCTGCCGGCGCCCGTCTGGCCCGCCGCGGGCATCGCCCTGGCGGCGGCATGGCTTGCCGGATGCTGGGTGGCCCCCGGCCTTTTTGCCGGCGCGGTCCTGGCCAACGCCGTCTCCCTCAACGCCCCCTGGCCCGTGGCCGCCGGCATCGGCGTCATGAACACCCTGGGCCCGCTTCTCGCCGTGGACCTGATCCACCGCTGCCGCGCCCTGTCGCCCGCCTGGCAGGGCACTGGCGTGCCGGACCATCCCTTCGCCCGCCTCATGGACCTGATGTGGTTCTTCGCCCTGGGCGTGGTGCTGCACGCGGCGCTCACGGCGACCGGGGGCGTTGCCGCCCTCGTGCTCGGCGGCGCCGATTCCCTGAGCGCGGCCCCCGCCGCCTGGCTTGAGTGGTGGACGGCGCACGCCGCCGGCACGGTGCTCTTCGCCCCGGCCGTCATGCTCCTGGCGCGCGGCCGCGGCGTGGACCACGACGGGCTGAACGCCCGGGGGGAGCTGATCTTCGTGATTGTGGTGGCGGTCGCGGCCGGCCTGTTCATTTTCGGCACCCTCGGCCCCCGCACGCCGGGCGGCGGCGCGCTGCCCAGCCTGCTGGTGGTGCCGCTGGTGTGGGCGTCGGTGCGCTTCCAGCCGGTGGTGCCGGCGCTCCTGCTGCCCCTCATGGGCGTCATCGCCATGGCGGCAACGGCCATGGGCCACGGCCCCTTCCACGCCCCCCTGCCCATCCTCTCCGTGGACATCCTGCTGCTCTCCTTCGCCCTGGCGGCCCTGCTGCCGGCGGCCCTGATGGCGGAGCGCCGGCGCCACGAACAGCAGCTCCGGCTCGCCGCCAACGTCTTCGACCACGCCCGGGAAGGCATCCTGGTGGCCGAGCCGGACGGCACCGTGGTGTCCGTCAACCCGGCCTTCACCGGGATCACCGGCTACCCGCCGGAAGAGATCGTCGGCCGGACCCCCCGGGTCCTGCAGTCGCGCCACCACGACGCCGACTTCTACCGGGCCATGTGGCAGACCCTGATGGAAGACGGCGTCTGGACGGGCGAGCTCTACAACCGGCGCCGCGACGGCAGCATCTTCGTCGCCCACGAGAGCATCACGGCGGTGCCCGACGCCGCCGGCCGCACGGCGCGCTACGTTTCCGTCTTCACCGACGTCACCGAATTGCGCCAGCAGCAGGAGCGGGTCGCCCACCTGGCCTATCACGACGTCCTGACGGGCCTGCCCAACCGGACCCTGGTGATGGACCGGCTGGAGCACGCCGTGGCCCGCGCCGCCCGCAACGGCGAGGGCGTCGCCGTTATCTTTCTGGATCTGGACAACTTCAAGCGGATCAACGACGGCCTGGGCCACCATGTGGGCGACGACCTTATCAAGGAGGTGGCGGACCGGGTGTCGGCCACCGTCCGCGCCGAGGACACGGTGGCCCGGCTGGGCGGCGACGAGTTCCTGCTGTTCCTGGAGGGGGTAAGCGATCAGGCGGCCCCCACGGAGGCGGCGGAACGCATCCTTCAGGCGGTGCGCGCGCCCCTGATGCTCCACGGCCACCGCCTGGAGGTGACCCCGTCGCTGGGCATCGCCCTCTATCCCGACGACGGCGAGGACGTCGCCACCCTGATGCAGAATGCCGACACCGCCATGTACGGCGCCAAGGCGGAGGGGCGGGCCACCTACCGCTTCTTCGACGCCGGGCGCGACCGCCGGGCGCAGCACCGCATGAGCCTGGAGAGCGAGCTGCGCCGCGCCGTGGACCGCAACGAGCTGGAGCTTTTCTATCAGCCCAAGGTGTGCCTGGACGACGGCGGCGCGTGCGGCGCCGAGGGCCTGGTGCGCTGGTACCATCCGGAGCGCGGCCTGGTGTCGCCCGGCGACTTCATCCCGCTGGCCGAGGAGACGGGCCTCATCAAGCCCATCGGCGACCAGGTGCTGGAGCAGGCGTGCCAGGAGGCGGCCCGGCTGCCCCTGCGCGCCGCCACCGGAGAGACCACCAGCATCGCCGTCAACCTGTCCGCCGAACAACTGCGCGACCCGGACCTGGCCCGGCGGGTGGACGCGCTGCTGTCGCGCCACACCGTGCCCAGGGGAGCCCTGGAGGTGGAACTCACGGAAAGCGTCGTCATGCGCGATCCGGAGGCCGCCGGCCGGGTGCTCCACACCCTGCGCGAAATGGGGGTGAAGGTGGCCGTGGACGATTTCGGCACGGGGTATTCCAGCCTCGCCTACCTGCGCACCCTGCCCCTGGACCAGCTCAAGATCGACCGCGCCTTCGTCAACGACATGGCCGCCGCCGACCGGGGCGCCGCCATCGTCCGCACCATCCTGGCCATGAGCGAGGCGCTGGACCTCACCACCGTGGCCGAGGGCATCGAGACGGACGACCAGGCGCGCCTGCTCACCGAGGCCGGCTGCCACTTCGGCCAGGGCTTCCTTTACGCCAGGCCGCTGCGGCTGCACAACTGGCGGGCCTGGATGGCGCGCCACGGCGCGGCCATGGAGGCCGGCCACATCCTGACGTAACGGCGGGAAGGCACCATGTGGCACCCGCGATCCATTCTCATAACCGGCGCTTCCGCCGGCCTGGGCGCCGCCCTGGCGCGTGCCTATGCCCGGCCCGGCGCGACCCTCTTCCTGCTGGCGCGGCGCCGGGACGCCCTGGAGGCGGTGGCGCGCGCGGTGCGCGAAAAGGGCGCCGAGGCCCACGTCCAGCCGGTGGACGTCACCGACCGTGACGCCATGGCCCGTGCCGTCGCGTGGGCGGAAGCCGCGCGGCCCCTGGACCTCGTCATCGCCAACGCCGGCATCTCCGCCGGCACCGGGGCCGGGGCCGAGACGGAGGAGCAGGCGCGCGACATCTTCACGGTGAACATGGCGGGCGTGCTCAACACGGTCTATCCCGCCCTGCCCGGCATGCGCCGGCGCGGAAGCGGCCACATCGCCATCATGAGCTCCCTGGCCGGACGCCGGGGCTTTCCCGGGGCGCCCGCCTATTGCGGCAGCAAGGCGGCGGTGAAGGTGTGGGGCGAGGGCCTGCGCGGCCACCTGGCGGCGGACGGCGTCGGCGTGTCTGTCATCCTGCCGGGATTCGTGGAAACACCCATGACGGCCGTGAACGATTTCCCCATGCCCTTCCTGTGGCCGGCGGACCGGGCGGCCCGGCACATCCGCCGCAGGATCGCCCGCAACCGGGCGCGCATCGCCTTCCCGTGGCCGCTGGCGGCGCTCACGTGGCTCGTCGCCTGCCTGCCGCCCGGGCCGGTGGACCGCCTTTTGGCCCGGCTACCGGGGAAAAGCTGAGCCTTCACCCGACCTCCCGCACCGTCTCCGACGCGTCGTCATAGCCGCAGCAGGTGTTGCGGCCCAGGTCCTTGGCCCGGTAGAGGGCCTGGTCCGCCGCTTCCATCACCGTCTCCACGTCGCCGCCGTTCTCCGGATAGGTGGCGTGGCCGATGGTGACGGAGATGTGCAGGTTCTCGCCCTTTTCCGTGGTGGCCACAGGAGTGGTCACCACGCCCTGGCGGATGCGGTCGGCAAGCGCCGGCACGCGTGCCTGCGGCACGTGGGCAAGCACCACCACGAACTCGTCGCCGCCCACGCGCGCCAGGATGTCGTCGTCCCGGAGCTGCCCCTGGATGATCCTGGGCAGGTTGCGCAGCACAGCGTCGCCCACGGCGTGGCCGTGGGTGTCGTTGATGCCCTTGAACCAGTCCAGGTCCACCAGCATGACGGTGAAGGTAGGCTCCTCGTACTTGAGGGCGGCGCTCGTCAGGTCCTTCAGGTAGGTCTCCAGGCCGCGCCGGTTGTACAGCCCGGTGAGCGGGTCCTTCAGGCTCCGCTCCTGGAGGCTGCGGCGCTCCCGGGTGAGGAGCATGGCGCCGCCGAAGCCGAGCCCCATGGCCAGGACGAAGGCGGCGATGATGATCCACAGGCCGAATGTCTCCAGGGCCCGGGCGCGGGCGTACTGGCTGTCGATGCGGCCGTTGATGCGCTCGTGCAGGCTGTTGAGGCGGCTTGCGGCGCGGGTGATGCTGGCGTCGAAGGATTCCATGGCCCGCGCCGCCGCTTCGCCCTTCAATTCATCGGTAAGCAGGCGCTCGCCGGCGGCGTGCGCTTTCTCCCAGTTGCCGTGCACGGCGGCGACACGCTCCGCCGCCCAGGATTCCTCTGGAAAGGCATCCCTGGCGCGGCTGAAGGCGGCCTCCACATCGGCGGAAAGCCGGCGGAAGGCGCGCTTTTCCGCGTCGGCGCGGCGAATGAGGAAGTCGTTGGGCGGCATGGCCGCCTTGTGCAGGGCGAGCTGAAGCTCATGCACCGGGCGCATCTGCTTCACGGCGGCCGTCACCACCGTCTCCATGGCGCCGAACACCGGCGCATAGATGAGGAGAAACGCCGCCAGCATCACGCCGGCAAGCGGTACCAGGGTCAGTCCGGAAACAACGATGAAACGAACGCGGGGCGTCAGGTTCCGGAAACGCAGGCCAGCCATCGACGAGGGCCCCTCCCTGTCGTGAAAAAAACGCTTCTATTCTTTCGCCGCCTCGTCCACGGGGGCGGTTTCCTCCTGTTGGCGCACCGCCCGGGCGTCGCGCTTCAGCCGATGGAAAGCGCGAACGCTCAGCGGAAGGCTAATGATGTACCCTAACCCCAACAGGGACAGCGTAACCCACGGCCGGCTCACCAGGAAAGCCGCGATCAGGCCGACGACCAATAGCATGAGCGGTACACGCTCGCGGCGGATCCTGACACCCTTGAGGGAAAATGTCGGTACGGTGCTTACCATGAGGGTGGCCGAGGCCAGGGCAAAACCGCCCGCCACCGGCGTCAGGCGCAGCACGGTGTCGCCCAGCGGGAAGGACCCCACCAGGGGCAGCAGGGCCAGCCCCGCCGCCGCCGGCGCGGGCACGCCCTGGAAAAAGGTGTTGGCGGCGGGCGCCATGCCTTGCGGTGGCTCGGCCCGGGCCAGGGCCGTGTTGAAGCGCGCCAGCCGCAGGCCGCAGGCCACGGCATAGGCCAGGCTCACCGCCCAGCCGCCGATGCCGGCGGCGCCCTGCAGGGTCCAGAAATACAGGATGAGGGCGGGGGCGACGCCGAAACTGACGAAATCGGCCAGGGAATCCAGTTCGGCGCCGAACTTGCTCTGCGCCTTCAGCAGGCGGGCGATGGCGCCGTCCAGGGTGTCCAGGATGGCGGCCAGCGCCACCGCCACCACCGCCTCCTTCCAGCGCGCCTCGATGGCGAACCGCACCGCCGTGAAGCCGGCGCACAGGGCAAGCACCGTCAGGATGTTGGGAATGAGCCGGTTGAAGGGCAGCTCCTTGAGCCTCGACGGCCGCGGCGGGCGCGGCGGCTGCCGGCGGCGGTTGCGGCGAACGCGGGCATGGCGGGCCATCAGCGCACCTCCCCGTGACGCGCTTCCTCGTGGCCGGCAAAATCGGCGATGACGGTCTCGCCGGCAAGGGTGCGCTGCCCCGGCACCACCAGCGGGGCCGTGCCCGGGGGCAGATAAACGTCCAGGCGGCTGCCGAAGCGAATCAGGCCGTAGCGCTCGCCGGTGGCCACGCGCCGGCCCTCGCCCGCGTCGCAGCGGATGCGCCGGGCCACAAGGCCGGCGATCTGAACCACGCCCACGGGGCCCCCGTCCTCGCGGTCCAGGCGCACGGACAGGCGCTCGTTGTCGCTGCTCGCCTTGTCCAGGCTGGCGTTCAGGTAGGCGCCCGGGCGGTAGAAGCGCCGCCCCACCACGCCCGCCACGGGCAGCCGGTTCACGTGGACGTTGAACACGTTCATGAAGATGCTGACGCGCGGCAGGGGCTCCTCCCCCATCTCCAGGTCGGGCGGCGGCACGGCGGCGCGGGTGTCCTGCACCGTGCCGTCGGCGGGCGCCACCACCAGGCCCTCGCGGGTGGGCACGACGCGTTCGGGATCGCGGAAGAAGGCGACGCACCACACCGTCAGCGCCACCCCCAGGACGCCCAGCGGCGTCCACACCACCCACAGGAAGAGCGTCACCGCGGCGAAGATGGCGATGAAGGCCCAGCCGTCGGGGTGGAAGCGGGTGGCCAGGGCGTCCGTGAGTCCCAGTTCCAGGGCGGCATCGGGGCCGCGTCGGGGATTGCGGCCTGTGCTGTCGGTCATCGAGGGTTGCGCTCCCTGCCCGTGTGATATGGAATAGGCCGTGGTCGGGAAACCCGGAGCGGGGGATGACGGGCGACACGGTGGCGGACCTGAGCGACGCGGGCAGCGATGCCCTGGACATCACGGCCCTGCGGGTGGAGCCGGACGGCTCCGTCCATCTGTCGGACCGCGAGGGGCCCGTCCGCTTCCGGTTCAGCTTCCGCGACGTGCCGTTCCGGGTCCTCATCAGCCAGCAGGACGCCGAGACCCGGCTCGCCCTGGTGGGCGACGCCGGCCCCTATCCGTACACTGCCGAATCGCGCACGGCCCGGGAGAACCTCTCCGCCATCCTGGACTCGGCCAACGACGCGTTCCGCCACAAGGGCGTGCCCGCCCACTTCCGGATCACGGACCAGGGGGCCATGGTCTATGTGGCCGAAACGCCGGTGGCGACGCCCCTGGGGGCGGCGGACATGGTGACGACGCTGGCGGAACTGGTGCTGCACGCGGCCCCCTACCTGGAATGCATCAGCGCCTTCGTGCGCCCGCCCGATGCCCGGCGCCGGCCCGACGAGGTGGGCGCCGTGCGCAGCGCCTGGCGCACGCGTCACGGCCACAGGTAGGCCGCCCCCAGCGCCAGGGCCACGGGCGCCGCGGCCGCCAGCAGGAAGGCCACCGGCGCCCACACGCCGCGGATCACCCCCTTGGCGGGGATGAGGGCGCGGGCCGGGGCGTCGGTGAAGACCACCGCAGCCAGGAGCAGGGCGGCCGGCCACGGCACCACCTGGGCCTTGACGAGCGCCGTCCCGAGCGCGAGGACCGTGCCGCCGGCGCCCACCACCGTCAAGGCGTTGCCGGGGAAGCGGGCGCGGTCCCACACCCAGAGAAGCTGGCCGAAGGCGCACGCCGCCACGCCGCCCGCCGTGCCGGCGCTCCAGCCCGCGTCCAGCAGCACGGCCACCGCCGCCAGGCCGGCGGGCATGGCCACCAGATGGGCCACCAGCCCCTGGTCGCGGGTGGCGATGTGGTGCATGCGCCAGAGCACCACCCCCCACACGGCCAATGGCACCAGGACGATGAGCGCGGTGTGCAGGCTAGGGGCGACGGGCGTACCGGCCAACCACCACACGGCGAGCGCGGCGGCGATCCCGGCGATGGTACGCAGCACGCCCTCGGACGGCCCCCAGACGGCCAGCAGGAAGCCCAGCGCCAGGGCGCCCGCGGCAAGCCACGGCACGCGGTTCATGGCCTCCACGGCGGGCCAGTCCAGGCCCAGGCGCCACAGCAGCACGCCGGTCATGGCGAGGGCGGCCCCGCCGGCGGCCAGCAGGGCGCCGCGCCCCGGTCCGCCCAGCAGGCGCAGGCCCCCCGTGGCAAGCACGCCGGCAACGAGGCCGACGAGGACGACATAGGGCAGGGCCGCCCGCGTGGCGGCCCAGGCGTCGGTGGCGTAGTCGGCGGCGGTTTCCATGGGGGGTCATCCTAGCCCGGATTGTCGCACCGGTCGATGGCTGTGCGCCGGTGACGTTGGGCTTCCGCCCTTCCGGCACGCGGCCCCATTGCGATTCCGCATGGCCGGGCCGCCCGGGCGGCATCCAGAATGGCCGGCGGATCGCCCTCTCGCACCAATGGGACAAGACCATGACGGACCTGGACGACGGCACCCGGGGCGCGCTCCGCGAGGCCCTGGACGACGAGTACAAGGCGCGCGCCACCTACCGGGCGGTGATCGCCCGCTTCGGGGCGGTGCGACCCTTCTCGCGCATCGTGGAATCGGAGGAGCGCCACATCGCCGCGCTGGCATGGCTGTTCGACCGCCACGGCGTGCCCATGCCGCCGGACCGCTGGGCGGGCGCCGTGGAACCGCCCGCCACCATCGGCGAGGCGTGCCGGGCCGGAGTGCAGGCGGAGATCGACAACGCCGCCCTGTACGATCGCCTCATGACCCTGGCCGGGCACGCGCCGGAGGACGTGCGCCGCGTCTTCACCAACCTGCGCGACGCCAGCCAGGAACGCCACCTGCCCGCCTTCCGGCGCTGCGCGGCGGCGGGCGAGCGGCCCGCCGGGCACGGGCGGTGCCGCGCGCGGGCGCGGGCGGGCTGAGGCGGGCGGGCTGAGCCCGGAGCGCCCCCCCGGCCCTGTGTTTTCCGCTTCACCGTGTCCGCCGGGGCAGGCATCATCGGGGCCGTGGCGACCCCGCCGCGGGCGGGCACGGCGCAGCGAGGACAGGCCAGCCCCATGGAAGAACACCCCGTCAACTACTCCGAGGCCCGGACCCGCGAAGCCATGACGGTGCTGCAGACCGCCACGGCGCAGGCCAACGCCGGCGACCCGGAGGGCGCCGTGGCGTTCCTGCACCAGCACCTGGACACGGTGCTGGACAGCAATGTGCTCTTCAGCGTGAAGCAGCTCTTCATGGACCTGCTGCAAGGAATCAACCGCAAGCGCGTGGCCGGGGTGCCCTGGGCCGAGCAGCCGGCCCGTCTCCTGGGGGGCGAACTGGACTTCATCGTTCAGGCCGCCCTGGCGCGCACCGGCTCCACCGTGGTGTGGCAGATTCTCGCCGACCTCTTTCCCGACCGGGTGGTCAAGGCCCACGCCTTTCCGGTGCTGCCCCAGCCGGTGGTGATCACCGTCCGCGACTTCCGCGACGTGGTGCTGTCGCGTTGCGGCGTGGCCTTTCACCGGCAGGGCGACGCCCTGGCGGACCGGCTGTTGCAAGTGGATGCCGACACCCTGCGCGACGAGGCGCGCTATGTGGCGGAGCACGAGCGCCGCATGCGCCGGGCCATGCGGCTCTACGAGCACATGGGCAACGCCCTGGTCCTTTATTATGAAACCTTCTTCGACGACCTGACGCCCGTTTTCGACGCCCTGGAGGGATTCTTCGGCCTGACCATCGATCCCCGACGCCGGGAACGCCTGGCCGCGACCTTCAGCCTGGCCCAAAACCGCGCGGAATCGGAACGACTCCGGGACTTCGCGGTCTACGACAACAAGACCCAGGTGCACGGCGCCCACGTCTTCGACGGACGCCCCGGCCGCTGGGCCGAGTATCTGCCGGCCGTGGCGCACGACATCTTCGAGGCGGAGCTGCGGCCGGCGCTGGAGGCATGGGGGTACGCCTGATACCAACCCCTGAACGTTCCGGCTTTCAGTGGTCGGATGCTTTCTACGGCCCAGCCCCGGCGGGCCGACACCGGCCGAAAGACACACTCGCAAGTCCGTTCCAGAAGTATCCGGCATGATGCCGGGGCGCCGCCGCGCGGAATCAGGGCCGGAAGAGGTCCTGCTTGATCGCCATGGCCTCCGCCGGACGGCCCTGGCGGAGGCGAAGCCGCATCCGGGCCTTCAACAAGTCCTTTTGCCAGCCGACTCGTTCCGTAAGCCGGTCCAGAAGGTCTTCCGCAAGTGTCAGATGGTCCGTTTCAAGGCAGGTGTTCACACACTCTTTCAGCATATCCAGATATGCTTCGTTTTCCCGGTGCAGATTTTCCACCTTTTGTTCATTTTCATCGCGTTCTTTTTTCGTGTCATTCAAGAGGACGCCAACGGCTTCCAGGGTCTCATTGGACCATTCCGGAATGCCGGCGGGCGTCGGGTCCGGATATTCCCGAAAATCGATGCCGAACTGTTCCGCCAGCCACGCCGCGTCATCCCGGGCCTTTTCCCGAACGCTCGCCAGGACATCGCCGGACAAACTGAAGGGCGCCCCCGGTATGGATTCCAGCAGGGGATGAAGGGTGGCGCGCTCCGGGTTGGGCCGGGTGTGACGGCCATCCTGAAAATTCGGCCTGCGGGCGTTCGCGGCGGACCCGATCCCGGCCGCCTCCAGAGATATGCTCCGGTTGATCCCGCCTTCCGCCCCGCAAAGGCTGAACGGGACATCTTCCAGACCGCACGCGGCGCGAAAGTCCGCGACAAGGTCACCGCCGACCATGCCCGCGGAATCATATGCCCGGACGATCATGGCATCACGCCCGAACAGGCTCATATATCTTTCCAACGCCGGCCTGAACAATACGGGGAAATGATCCAACACATCATCAATAACAAGGTTCCCCATTTTGATGCGCTGTTGCGCATAACTGATCGTGTGCGCCCGGTGCTCTCGAACATAACAAATTATAAACACTTCCTCGGCCACGCCGAAGAGAAAATCCTGGATGCGTTCGATATTGAGGGAGGCGCTTTCAAAAACACCGGCATAATCCTCGAATGACAAAACAAGCTTGTCATAACAGGAAGCCTCCAGTTCTCTTTCTATCGATTCCCGGGCCTTGCGCGCGGCCGCCCGGACAGCCTCCCGGGTCCCGCGCCCCGGTCCCGCCCGGGACCGGCTGTGCTCTTCGGGTCTCTCCAGAAAGGACAGGATCAGGTCCCGCTGCACCGGCAGGTTTTGCGGATACAGGATGCCCGCCGCCTTCATGTTTTTTCTGTTGTTTTCCAGGTTGGATTGTAAATATGAGGTCCCGGTTTTCGGGAACCCGATGTGGAAAAAACACTGTCCCGCCTTCATGGAACCCCCTGCCACACCCGCCGGTTCCGGCCCCGGCGGCTCTGCGTCGCCTTCGGTCATGTTAACGCGCGAGCCTGATCGTGTATCATAAGCGGGTCCCCCGCAAGGCGACCCGACGGGCCTTGACGGGGCCGGTTGTCGGGCGGCGGCACGGCAGGGCGCGGCGCCCGTCAGCCCCCGGGGATATCCACAGCAGCGGTGGCAACGCAGCGGCCATGTCCGAAATCACGCCGAACGACCTGAACGAAAGGCTCGACATGGCCGCCGGCCATCACCGCGACGGCCGTGCCGCCGTCGCCAAACAGATTTATGAGGCGGTGCAGGGGATCCCGTGCTGGCCCCAGCAGGCCGCGGCCTTTTACCTTTACGGGGCGCTTGCCTGGGAAAGCGGGGCGTATCAGGCGGCCCGGGTCGCCCTGCGCAAGGCGCTGGGGATCGTCCGGCCGGAGCACCTGGCATGGGAGACGGACAGGATAAGCCGTGGCCTGGGCGAGAAACCCTACCGCGAGGCGCTGGCCAGCATCTGGGATGCCACCTACGGCGTCTGGTGCGAGAAAACCTTCCCGGTACCCCGGGTCAGGCTGGAGACGGTCGGCCCGTGCAACCGGAGCTGCCCATACTGCCCGGTGTCGCAATACGCCCGGCGGGAGGGCCGGCTCTCGGAAGCCCTCGTATTGGATATAGCCGATCAACTGGGCGATCTGTCTTACGACGGGACGATCGTATTTTCGCTTTTCAATGAGCCCCTCCTGGACAAGCGCCTTCTGAACGATTTCCTGCCGTATCTCGCCCGGAAGGTGCCCAACGCCTGGCCGCGGATTTTCACCAACGGGGACCCCTTGACCGAAGACATGACCAATCTGTTGTTCGAGGCCGGCCTGGGGGATTTGATCGTTTCCTGTCATGATCGGGCGGCTTATGCCCGCGCCCGTCGAATCAAGGCGGCGCTGCCCGCCGACCGCCGGACCCGGATGATGCTTTCCCCCTATTTCAAGGCCGGCGACGGCAGCGGCGCCGTATCCCTGAACACCCGAACGGACACCGTGTCCCTGGCCGGGTACGCGGACGACCGGATCCATCCGGCCACCCCCTACGGATGCGGCGCCATCAGTTTCAGCATCGATTACAAGGCCCAGGTGCATCCCTGCTGCAACGATTTCCTCGACGGCTACGTGGTGGGCAATGCCGGCGAGCGATCCCTCGTTGCCATCTGGGAAGCCGCCCGGGATTCCTTCCGGGCCCATTTTATCGGCGACTTCCCGACGACGGTCTGTCACGCCTGCGTGGGATGAGGGCGCGTTCGCGCGTCAAGGGTTGCCGGGCCCGGGGCATTTTTCAGCAAGAGCAACCATCGTGCGAATCTCTCATCTTTCGAGGCCATTTCTGAAGGCATGGCACCTCAATATGACGTTCAAAGCGTGAAT
>CAJXLG010000019.1 GCA_913055885.1 uncultured Rhodospirillales bacterium | reverse complement strand
CGCGGCGTTGAAAAACGTCGACTTGCCCACCGAGGGCTTGCCGACGAGTCCGATGGCGTAGCTCATACGCTCCATCCTCCGTCGGCGGGCAAAAACGCCGCCATCGCGTCGCCGTCCGGCAGTCACTCACACGCACACCGACCACCTTATGTCGGCGGCGGACCGAGCGCTCCCATGGCCGACGCCACCGACGACGCGCCGCCCGCCGACACCTTCGGCGTGAGCATCGGCGTCGACGAGGGCACCTTTCGCTTTCTGGTTCACGTCCCCTCACATCTCGACGCCGCGTGGGACGACCGCGACGCCTTCCAGCGACTGGCCGAAGAGGCCGTCTGGACCCCCCTCGACCGCGACGAGACGCTCCGAATCGTCGACCGCGTGGCCGACACGGGCGAACGCGTCGAACTCGGGACCGTGACCCTCCGCCCCGACGGCACCGTCGTCGATCACACCCTCACCCGACCGACCGCGTGATGCTCGACGACGTTCGCGAGGCCGCCATCGATCGGGCGCTCGTCGGCGACGACTCCGAGATGGCGCTGGCACTCGCGGGAATCGTCGACGGCGCGGTGCGGACCCCCGAAGACGGCCGACCGCGGACCGATCCACCCGACGATTCACACGCCGCCGTCGCCGCCGCGGTGCTCACCGTCGCCGCTGCGGACCGTCGGTCACTCGACGACCGAGCGTGGCACCCCGGAACCGACCCCGATCCGCGCGTCGTCGCGGGAGCGGCCGTCGCCGTCCGGACGCGAAACGTCG
The DNA here is from genome assembly GCA_913055885.1 of uncultured Rhodospirillales bacterium. Taxonomy (GTDB): domain Bacteria; phylum Pseudomonadota; class Alphaproteobacteria; order Rhodospirillales; family CAJXLG01; genus CAJXLG01. The sequence goes on along the minus strand of CAJXLG010000019.1, from coordinate 19,851 downwards.
CCGTCGACCGGGCGGCCGCACTCGCGGACTGCACGCCGGCGACGCTCGAAGCCGTTGTCGAGCGACAGCGTCGCCACGAGAAGGAGAGCCACTAGACGCGCAGGGAGTATCGTAACTGTCCGACGGTTCTCGCCGAGCTATCCCGGCGAGAATCGCCGATGATCTCCGATACGCCCTAGCAGTTATCGGCCGTTGCCGCCGCCGTTACCGTTGCCACCGGCGTTGCCGTTGCCGCCGTCGTTGCCGCCAGCGTCACCGTTTCCCCCGGCGTTACCGCTCGAACCGTCACTCTCTTGCTCTTCGTCGCTCTCGTCTTCCGCTTCGTCACTTTCCTCCGCCTCGTCGCTCTCGTCTTCCGCTTCGTCACTTTCCTCCGCTTCGTCGCTCTCGTCTTCCGCTTCGTCGCTCTCGTCTTCCGCTTCGTCGCTCTCGTCCGCACCGTCATCGGCGCCGGACTGGCCCGGCGCCGAACCCGAGTTGCCGGGGTTCTCGGCCGGCGGGCCGGCCGGCACGATGCGCGAGTCGTTGTCCTCTTGCTGACCCGGCGGGGTGACCTCCTCGTCGTTACCCACGGTGGGTGGCGTCACCGGTCCACCGTTACCCGCAGCGGGCGGGGAGACGTCCCCCGAGTTGCCCGCGTTCGACGGGTTGTTGCTCGTCACGAAGTCGGACACCTGCGAGCCGATGCCAGTGAATCCGGCCCCCTTCAGCGTGTCGACGAACGACGAGACGATCTGCCCGAACGGCCCGATTCGGGGGAGGATGAACCATGTTGAGCGGATACCGGATCATGTGGTCGCTTGTGATGTTCGATCTGCCGATGGGCACGCGGCGGGAGCGGCGCGCCTATACGCGGTTCCGCAACTTCCTGCTGGACGAGGGCTTCGAGCAGGCGCAGTTGTCGGTCTACATGCGATTCTTCGGCGGGCGGGAGGCGGTGGAGGCGCAGATCAAGCGCATCCGCAAGAACCTGCCGGGGACAGGCCGGGTGCACATCCTGACCATCACGGACAAACAGTTCGGGGACATGGTGTGCTTTACCGGCAACGAACGGGACAGCGCGCCCCAGCAGCCGGAACAGCTTACGCTCCTGTAGGCGGAACGCGGCCCCGACGGACCCGTTTTGGGGCCGGCCGCACCCCCGGATAACCCCCGTGTGTCAGGGGGTTACCGGGGGGCGGAGTGTAGCCGATGGGGATTTGCGGGCCAACCGCAACCGTCCGCGTCCTCTTGCAGACCGTCCCCTTAGTGTAGCCGATGGGGATTTGCGGGCCAACCGCAACCGAGGCCGTGAACGTGCTCTCGCTGACGTTAGTGTAGCCGATGGGGATTTGCGGGCCAACCGCAACGAGCAAAACGCGACCCTGCACGAGGGCCTGGAGTGTAGCCGATGGGGATTTGCGGGCCAACCGCAACGTGATTGATGAGCTAGGACTGGATTACGAGAGTGTAGCCGATGGGGATTTGCGGGCCAACCGCAACACTGGCAATGTCGTTGACGTGCGTCGAAGAAGTGTAGCCGATGGGGATTTGCGGGCCAACCGCAACGCACGCGCTGCCGGCACACGTCGGTCGTCCAGTGTAGCCGATGGGGATTTGCGGGCCAACCGCAACAAGTCCGTTTGACGCCAGCCGATCAGGTGAGTGTAGCCGATGGGGATTTGCGGGCCAACCGCAACTCAACGTCATGACGTACCCCGGCGCCGGCGAGTGTAGCCGATGGGGATTTGCGGGCCAACCGCAACGGCCCACTGCGGGTCCATCGGCCGCGCGCCAGTGTAGCCGATGGGGATTTGCGGGCCAACCGCAACTTGATGGTGGAATCGTCGCCGGACCCGGAAGTGTAGCCGATGGGGATTTGCGGGCCAACCGCAACTGACCAACATCCGTAATACACCGCAACCAGAGTGTAGCCGATGGGGATTTGCGGGCCAACCGCAACGGCCTCGTCACAAAGGTGGCGGCGGCCGTTAGTGTAGCCGATGGGGATTTGCGGGCCAACCGCAACACGTGGCGCGAGAGGAAGGCATGAAGCCGAAGTGTAGCCGATGGGGATTTGCGGGCCAACCGCAACAGGCCCATGATCCGCACGTCCACGGTGCCGAGTGTAGCCGATGGGGATTTGCGGGCCAACCGCAACCGCCGGCGGCGCCGGCGCCTACGGAGACCGAGTGTAGCCGATGGGGATTTGCGGGCCAACCGCAACATGTTGAGCAGGCCCGTGGAACTCACCGGAGTGTAGCCGATGGGGATTTGCGGGCCAACCGCAACTGTTTCGGTCTCATAACGCCCTGAACGGCTAGTGTAGCCGATGGGGATTTGCGGGCCAACCGCAACGTCCGCACCGGCCCACTCGGTATCCGTCCCAGTGTAGCCGATGGGGATTTGCGGGCCAACCGCAACCCAATAAAGGCCGTGGTGGGCCTGGAGCGCAGTGTAGCCGATGGGGATTTGCGGGCCAACCGCAACGCACCGAATGTGCAAGACAAGCACGGCCCGAGTGTAGCCGATGGGGATTTGCGGGCCAACCGCAACTGGGCCGAGGATATCCGGCGCCAGCAGGGCAGTGTAGCCGATGGGGATTTGCGGGCCAACCGCAACCGCTGGATATGTGGGAAGGACACGGGGGCTAGTGTAGCCGATGGGGATTTGCGGGCCAACCGCAACACAGAACGTCGCTGACCGGGCTGGCATGAGAGTGTAGCCGATGGGGATTTGCGGGCCAACCGCAACGGGCGTGCCAAGAAAACCGGATGACCACGCAGTGTAGCCGATGGGGATTTGCGGGCCAACCGCAACTCCACCACCTTCTTGTTCTCGTACATCCCCAGTGTAGCCGATGGGGATTTGCGGGCCAACCGCAACGAGTTCCTGGCCCGGGCCATTGGCGGACGCAGTGTAGCCGATGGGGATTTGCGGGCCAACCGCAACGGGCGGCCAGCGATGGGGAAGACCGGCTTGAGTGTAGCCGATGGGGATTTGCGGGCCAACCGCAACTCTCCTGGAGGCCGACCTTGTTTACGTCGAGTGTAGCCGATGGGGATTTGCGGGCCAACCGCAACAACCGGAAGACGACCGCCAGCACAAGCGGCAGTGTAGCCGATGGGGATTTGCGGGCCAACCGCAACGGCCTCCTTGGAGGCGTTGGCGACGAGGACAGTGTAGCCGATGGGGATTTGCGGGCCAACCGCAACCGTGCTGGTCAGCAGGTGCTGTATGCACCGAGTGTAGCCGATGGGGATTTGCGGGCCAACCGCAACGTAAGCTACGGCCGCGTGGATGACCGGCGCAGTGTAGCCGATGGGGATTTGCGGGCCAACCGCAACGCGTCCGCCGGGGTCTGGGCCTGGGCGGACAGTGTAGCCGATGGGGATTTGCGGGCCAACCGCAACCGCAATGTCCAGGCGGCGCGCCGCTTGGCGAGTGTAGCCGATGGGGATTTGCGGGCCAACCGCAACAGGTCACGCGACTTTACGTTCGTCACGGACAGTGTAGCCGATGGGGATTTGCGGGCCAACCGCAACGACGATCCGCCCGTCCTGGCGAACGTGCCGAGTGTAGCCGATGGGGATTTGCGGGCCAACCGCAACACCTGCCGGACCTTGCCGGTGAAGGTACTGAGTGTAGCCGATGGGGATTTGCGGGCCAACCGCAACGTGGTGGCGGCCCGGCCACCTCCGTCGGCCAGTGTAGCCGATGGGGATTTGCGGGCCAACCGCAACTGCTCGCCGCCCTCGTGGACGGCGGGCATAAGTGTAGCCGATGGGGATTTGCGGGCCAACCGCAACGGCGACGAACCAACACCGCTGCATGCCCTGAGTGTAGCCGATGGGGATTTGCGGGCCAACCGCAACCGCGTGGTGTGGTATGCCCGGCGGCTGGCCAGTGTAGCCGATGGGGATTTGCGGGCCAACCGCAACACGCCGGCGCAGCGCGACATGCTGCGCGAAGTGTAGCCGATGGGGATTTGCGGGCCAACCGCAACCGCCGGGCCCGGAGGGTGATGCCGTCCTTCAGTGTAGCCGATGGGGATTTGCGGGCCAACCGCAACCGGCGGATTATACGTCACGTCAGATACGACAGTGTAGCCGATGGGGATTTGCGGGCCAACCGCAACGACGACAGCCCGGAGCGCAGCATGCGGCGCAGTGTAGCCGATGGGGATTTGCGGGCCAACCGCAACACGGCCGTGTCCTGGTTGATCTGGCGCGCCAGTGTAGCCGATGGGGATTTGCGGGCCAACCGCAACAATTGAACTTTCTTGATAAATGTCCCGTCTAGTGTAGCCGATGGGGATTTGCGGGCCAACCGCAACGGCCGACGGCCCCGGGAGTGGTCCGATAGCCGGCGACGCGGCCCCCGGACCTGTACGGCCGAGCCCGGGGTCTGAATACCCCGCCCGCTCCCGGGAGGCTCCCAGTATCGCCGACGGGAATTTGCAAGCCAACGGCATCGCGTCCGGCCGTCGCGCCGCCCTCCGGCCGTGCCGCGCGGGCCGCCCCACACCTTGCATCGCCGCGTCTGAAACGCGATCCTGGGCGGCATGGTAGCCGGGCATGGCAGCGTCACGGCGGTCCTGGGGCCGACCAACACCGGCAAGACGCATCTGGCCCTGGAGCGGATGCTCGCCCATCCCTCGGGCATGATGGGCTTTCCGCTGCGCCTTCTGGCGCGCGAGAACTACGACCGGGTGGTGCGCGCCAAGGGGCCGCGGGCCGTCGCCCTCATCACGGGCGAGGAGAAGATCATCCCGCCCAACCCCGGCTACTGGATCTGCACCGTGGAATCCATGCCCGTGGACCGCCGCGTGGCCTTCCTGGCCGTGGACGAGGTGCAGCTCTGCGGCGATCCCGAGCGCGGCCACATCTTCACCGACCGCGTACTCTACTGCCGCGGCGACGACGAGACCATGTTCCTGGGGTCCGACACCATCGCGCCCCTGCTCAAGCAGCTCGTCCCGGAGGCCGAGTTCCAGCGCCGGCCGCGCCTGTCGCAGCTCACCTACGCCGGGCCGCACAAGCTCACCCGGCTGCCCCGGCGTTCCGCCACCGTCGCCTTCTCCGCCGCCGACGTCTACGGCATCGCCGAGCGCATCCGGCGCCAGCGCGGCGGCGCCGCCATTGTCCTGGGCGCCCTCAGCCCGCGCACCCGCAACGCCCAGGTGGCCCTCTACCAGAGCGGCGACGTGGACTACCTCGTGGCCACCGACGCCATCGGCATGGGCCTCAACATGGACATCAACCACGTCGCCTTCGCCGCCACGGAAAAGTTCGACGGCCGCAAGTACCGCCCCCTGGAGGCCACGGAAGTGGCCCAGATCGCCGGCCGCGCCGGGCGCAACATGAACGACGGCACCTTCGGCGTCACCGGCGATGCCCCGGGCCTGGACGACACCATCGTCGAGCGCGTGGAAAGCCACGCGTTCCCGCCCCTGCGGGCCATCTACTGGCGCAACCCGGAGCTTCGCTTCCACTCCCTGGACGCCCTCCAGAAAAGCCTGGAGCAGCCGCCGCCCCGGCCCGGCCTCATGCGCGGGCCCGACGCAGACGACGTGCGCGCCCTGGATGCCCTGGCCCGGGACGAGACCGTGCGCACCCTCGCCACCGATCCCGATACCATCCGGCTGCTGTGGGACGTCTGCCAGATCCCCGACTTCTCGCGCGTCATGACGGAGGCGCACACGCGCCTCCTGTCGGGCATTTTCCAGCGCCTCGCCGGCCCGCAGGGGCGGCTCGACGACGACTATCTGGCGCGCCAGGTGGACCGCCTGGACCAGACGGAGGGCGACATCGAGCACCTCATGGGCCGCATCGCCCACATCCGCACCTGGACCTACGTGGCCCACCGCGGCGACTGGCTCGACGACCCGGCGCACTGGCAGGCGCGCACCCGCGCCGTGGAGGACCGCCTGTCCGACGCCCTGCACGAACGGCTCACCCAGCGCTTCGTGGACAAGCGCACCTCGGCCCTCGTCAAGCACCTGCACACCCACGGCGACTTCATCCCTTACGTGGGCCCCGACGGCGAGGTGACGGTGGACGGCCACCCCGTGGGCCACCTGGAGGGCTTCCGCTTCGTCCCCGACGACACCGCCGACGCCCCGGCGGCGGCGCGCGGCGTCCTGGCCGCCGCGCAACGCGCCCTGCGCCCGGAGCTGGCGCGCCGGCTGAAAAGCTTCGAGCAGGCCGGGGACACGGCCTTCCACCTGGACGACGACGGCGTCATCACGTGGCAGGGCGCCCCCGTCGGCCGCCTCGCGCCCGGCCCCGACGTCCTGCGCCCCGAGGTGGCGGTGCTGGAAAGCGACCTCCTGGGCAAGCCGGCGCGCGAGCGCATCCGCAGGCGCCTGGCCGCCTGGATCGCCGCCCACGTGGACCACCGCCTGGGGCCGCTCAAGGCGCTGGCGGCGGCCTCCCTCACGGGCGCCGCGCGCGGCATCGCCTACCAGGTGGCGGAGGGCCTGGGCTCCCTGCCCCGCCCCGAGGCCGACGCCCAGATCCGGGCCCTGGGCGACAAGGACCGCAAGCGCCTGGCGAAGCTGGGCGTGCGCCTGGGCACGGAGACCGTCTTCATGCCCGCCCTCCTCAAGCCCGACGCCATGAACCTGCGCGCCGTGCTGTGGAGCGTCGCCCACGGCCACCGCCCGGCCCCCGCGCCGCCGGCCCCGGGGCGCGTCTCCGTGCGCCCGGAAGCCGACACCCCCGCCGGCTTTCACGCCGCCGTGGGCTACCGCACCGTGGGCGGCCTCGCCGTGCGCGAGGACATGCTGGAACGCGTCGCCTACGAGGCGCGACAGCTTTCCCGGCGCGGTCCCTTCGCCATCACGGAGCGCCTGCTGTCCCTCGCCGGCTGCGGCCACGAGGCCATGGCCGCCATCCTGGTGGACCTGGGCTACCGCCGGCGCGGCAACGACTCCGCCGCCGCCGCCACCTTCAGCGACCGCGGCAAGGCGGCGCGCCAGGGCCGCAAGGGGCAGGGCCGGGGTGACAAGCCGGACAAGGGCGGCAGGGCGGACAAGGGCGGCAGGGCGGACAGGGACCGCAAGGCACCGCCGGATTCCCCCTTCGCCGAGCTGCAACACCTGCAACGCGGGAACGACGGATGAGCGACGAGCAGCAGCCCGGCCAGCGCCTGGACAAGTGGCTGTGGTGCGCCCGCTTCTTCAAGTCGCGCAACCTCGCCGGCAAGGAATGCCGCGCCGGCCACGTCACCCTGAACGGCCGCACGGTGGACAAGCCCCACCGCCCCGTGCGCCCCGGCGACCACCTGGCCTTCCGCGACGGCCGCTACGTGCGCCGGCTGCGGGTGCTGGCCCTGGGCGAGCGGCGCGGCCCGGCCCCCGAGGCGCGCACCCTGTTCGAGGAGACGGCCGAGCCGGAGCCCATCGACCGCCTGGAGCGTGACGTGCCAAAGCGCCCGCGCGGCGCCGGCAAGCCCACGCGCGGCCAGCGCCGCGAACTGGAGCGGTTGAAAGGCAAATGGTGAGGTTGCGGCGCGCCGCCTCACGCCCTAATCTCGCGGCCCCACGACAGCTGATGGACGACCATGGTACTGGAACGCCTGAAAAACGCCCTGTTCGGCGAGAGCGAAAACAACGCCGCCGACGGCGGGGACGACAAGCTGGAATTCGCCGCCGCGGCCCTGCTCGTGGAAGCGGGCAACATGGACGGCCGCATGGACGATGCCGAGCTGGAAAGCATCCAGCGGTTGCTGGCGCGGCGGTTCGACCACGACGAGACCCGGGCCGCCGACCTCATGGAACGCGCCCGGAACGCCATGACGGATTCCGTGCAGCTCTATCCCTACGCCCGCCAGGTGAAGGACAGCCTGGATCACGACGCCCGGGTGGAGCTTCTGGAAATGCTGTGGGAAGTGGTCTATGCCGACGGCGTCCTGGACGATTACGAGGCCAACCTGATGCGCCGCCTGGCCGGCCTCATCCACGTGCCGGACCGGGAATCCGGCCTCGCCCGCAAAAGGGCCCTGGCCCGCCTGGGCCTTGAGGGCTAAAATCGTGTTTCAAGAACGACCCCGTTCCTGGGAGGGAGTTGAACCATGACCTATGTGGTGGTGGAAAACTGCATCAAGTGCAAGTATACCGACTGCGTGGAAGTGTGTCCCGTGGATTGCTTCTACGAGGGCGAGAATTTCCTGGTGATCCACCCCGACGAATGCATTGATTGCGGCGTGTGCGAACCGGAGTGCCCGGCGGAGGCCATCCTGCCCGACAGCGAACCGGAAGCCCAGGAATGGCTGGAGGTGAACCGCAAGTACGCCGAGCAGTGGCCCAACATCACCGCCAAGAAGGACGCCCCGCCCGACGCCGATTCGTGGAACGGCACGCCCAACAAGTGGCAGCACTTCAGCGAGAATCCCGGCGGCTGACCCGCGCGGGCCGGGGCCTCCCCGGTCCACGCCATTTTTTCCTGTCCGTCGCACGGGGACTTGTGCTAAACAGGCCGGCATTCAATACCCGGGCCGGCCGACGGCGCCGGCCCGGGTCGGTTATCCCCGATTGATCCCGGCCCGCGCCGCCCACGGGCCGCGCCGAGCGACGAGAACGACAGCATGGCGAGCGAAACGCCTTTCAGCCCCGGCGACTTCGTGGTCTATCCGACCCACGGGGTGGGCCGGGTAACGGGCCTGGAGGCCCAGGAAATCGCCGGCATGAGCCTGGACGTCCTGGTGGTCGCCTTCGAACAGAGCCGCATGACCATGCGCGTGCCCCTCGCCAAGGCGAAGGCGTCGGGCCTGCGCGGCCTGTCCACCCGCAAGGCCATGGACAGCGCCCTGAGCATCCTGGGCCAGCGGTCGCGCGGCCGGCGCACCATGTGGAGCCGGCGCGCCCAGGAATACGAGACCAAGCTCAACTCCGGCGACCCGGTCGCCATTGCCGAGGTGGTGCGCGACCTGCACCGCGACGGCGGCCAGGCCGAACAGTCCTTCAGCGAGCGCCAGATGTACGAGTCGGCGCTGGAACGCCTGGCGTGCGAACTGGCTGCGGTGGAAAAGATTGACCTGGACGCCGCCACGCAGAAACTTGAAAAACTTCTTAAGGCGGCTTAAAGGGGGCGCCCGGCCGCAGCCGGCGGCGGGCCGGCCCGACGCCGGGTCGCCGCCGCGTCAGCGCGGGCCGCGCGAGACTCCCCTCGCCGTTCTGCCGGGCGAGCGCCGCGTCTGGGCCGTGGCCGCCGTGCATGGCCGCGGCGGCCGCCTTGCCACCCTGCACCAGCGCCTGCGCGCCGCCATGGCCCCCAGCGACATGGTGGTCTACCTGGGCGGCTATTACGGGCCCGGCGGGCGCATCCGGGAAACCCTCGACGAACTCCTGGTGTTCCGGCGCCAGCTCCTGGCCCGCCCCGACGGCCGCGAGGACGACGCCGTCTTCCTGCGCGGCTGCCAGGAGGAGATGCTCACCAAGCTTCTGCAGATTCATTACGCCCCGGAACCCGAGGCCGTTCTGCAATGGGTGCTGGACCACGGCCTGGGCCCCACCCTGGAGGCCTACGGCACCAGCGGCGACGAGGCCCTGGCGGCGGCGCGCGACGGTGCCGCCGCCCTGTCCAGATGGACCACCAGCCTGCGCCAGGCCATCAACCAGAGCGACGGCCACCGCCCCCTGCTCGCCAGCCTGCGCCACGCCGCCTATCCGGAAAAGGGCGGCGTGGTCTTTGTCCATGCCGGCGTGGACCCCGACCGGCCCCTGGACCACCAGGGCGATACCTTCTGGTGGGGCGGCCTGGACTTTCACGACCGCGAGGAGGACCTCGCCGCCCTCGGCCGCGTGGTGCGCGGCCACGACCGGCGCGGCGGCGGCCGGCACTACGGCGCCCACGCCGTCACCCTGGACGCCGGCGAGGACGGCCCCCTGACGGCCGCCTGCTTCAAGCCCGACGGCACCCTCGTGGAGGTGCTGGAGGCATGACGCCGGGCCGGGGCTACGGCGCCTCTGCCCCCGCTTCCGGATAGAGCGCGCCGCCGCCTTCCCGGAACCGCCGGGCCATTTCCCGCATGCCGGCGTCCTTTTCGGCGGCGTCCTTGACGTCGTGGGAAATGGCCATGGCGCAGTATTTGGGCCCGCACATGGAGCAGAAGTGGGCCGTCTTGTGGGCGTCGTGCGGCAGGGTGGCGTCGTGGTAGGCGCGCGCCGTTTCCGGGTCCAGGGCCAGGTTGAACTGGTCCGCCCAGCGGAACTCGAAACGCGCCTTCGCCATGGCGTCGTCGTGGGCCCGCGCCGCCGGGTGGCCCTTGGCGAGGTCGGCGGCGTGGGCGGCGATGCGGTAGGCGATGACGCCCTGCTTCACGTCGTCGCGGTCGGGCAGGCCCAGGTGCTCCTTGGGGGTGACGTAGCACAGCATGGCGCAGCCGTGGCTGCCGATGACGGCGGCGCCCACGGCCCCCGTGATGTGGTCGTAGCCCGGCGCCACGTCGGTGGTCAGGGGGCCCAGGGTATAGAAGGGCGCCTCGTCGCACGCCTTTTCCTGGCGCCGCATGTTGGCCACCACCTTGTCCAGGGGCACGTGCCCGGGCCCTTCCACCATCACCTGCACGTCGCGTTCCCAGGCGTGGCGGGTCAGCTCGCCCAGGGTGTCCAGCTCGGCGAACTGGGCGGCGTCGTTGGCGTCGGCCACGGAGCCCGGGCGCAGGCCGTCGCCCAGGGACACGGCGGCGTCGTAGCGGCGCAGGATGGCGCAGATCTCGTCGAAGCGCTCGTACAGGAAGTTCTCGGCGTGGTGCGCCAGGCACCAGCGCGCCATGATGGAGCCGCCCCGGCTGACGATGCCCGTGGTGCGGTCCACCGTCAGGGGCACGTGGGCAAGACGCACCCCGGCGTGGATGGTGAAGTAGTCCACCCCCTGGCGGCACTGGTCGATGAGGGTGTCGCGGAAGATCTCCCACGTCAGATCCGCCGGATCGCCGCCGGCGCGGTCGAGGGCCTCGTAGAGGGGAACCGTGCCCACGGGCACCGGCGCGTTGCGCAGCACCCACTCGCGCACCGGATGGATGCCGCGCCCCGTGGAGAGGTCCATCACCGTGTCGCTGCCCCAGCGGATGGCCCACACCATCTTGTCCACCTCGTCGCCCACCGAGGAGGCCAGGGGCGAGGTGCCCAGGTTGGCGTTGATCTTCACCAGGAAGTTGCGCCCGATGACCATGGGCTCCGCTTCCGGGTGGTTGATGTTGGCGGGCAGGAGGGCGCGGCCGGCGGCGATCTCGTCGCGCACGTACGCGGGCGTGATGGCGTCGTCGCCCGTCTCGGCGCGGCCCAGGTTCTCGCGGATGGCGGCATAGGTCATCTCCGGCGTGACAATGCCGGCGCGGGCGTAGGCGCGCTGCGTGGGCGCCGTCCCCGCCACCCCCGCCAGCGGGCGCGGTGGCGCCGGGAAGGCCGGGATGTCGGCGGGCGCCAGGGGGGCGTTGAAGGGCGCCGGGTCGTCGGCCACGTCGCCGCGCGCCGCGATCCAGCCGGCGCGCAGCCGGTCCAGCCCCGCCTCCAAGTTGATGGCGGCGGCGGGATCGGTATACGGTCCCGAGGGGTCGGGCAGGCGCACCGGCGGCTCGCCGCCCGTGAGCGGCACCTCGCGGAAGGGCACGCGCAGGCCGCCGTGGCGGTCGTCGGCCACGTAGACCTTGCACGAGCCGGGGATGGGGCCCGTGGTGACGGGCTGCGCGGAATCGGTTATACTGTCGGGCATGGCTGGATCTCCCGTCCTGCAAACGGCGGAGATCCGGATCGGGGCGGGCAGGAACACGCTCGCGGGTTCCGTTCCCTGCGCCGGTATGACCCGGATCAGGTTCGAAGGGTTCCCGCGCGCCGATGGTCATCACCGGCCCGGCGGGATCTCAGCCCCCTGCCGGGGCTCCCCCAGGAACGTTGGGTCAAGGATCGGCCACGTTCCGCCCCGCGTCAAGGTGTGACGGGGGACACAGAAAAGTATCGGCCCCCGTGGCACGGTGGGCTTAATGGCAGGGGAGCCGTTGAAACCCCGTCGCTGGAGGAGGTGAAACCATGGCGGAAGAAGTTGCCCTGAGCGAGGGGATCCGCGGGAATGTTCAGACCCTCCAGCGGATCGATCAGCAGAGCCAGCGCATTTCCCAGCAGCTCGCCACGGGGCGGCGCATTTCCGGCGAGCGGCCGGTGGCGGACGCCACGGCGCGGTCGCTGGACAACCGGGCGGCCGATCTGGCGCGCACCAAGGACTCCATCAACGAGGGCCTGAACACCATCAAGGCCGGCAACCAGGGGCTTTCGTCGGCCGAGAAGACCCTCAACCAGATGAAGGCCATCGCCGACCAGTACAACAAGACCCCTGCGTCCGACTCGGACACCCGGACCATGCTGGAAAACCAGTACAACGAGCTGGCGGGCCAGATCCAGCCGCTTCTGGAGGACGCCGGCTACAGCGGCAACAACGTGGTGGCCAAGAGCGGCGACAGCATGGAGGTCCGGACCAACGCCGAGGGCGACACCCGGACCATCGCCAAGCAGCCCACGGACAAGGCCGACACCAGCAGCCTGGCGGTGAGCAGCCCCGCCACTATCGACACCAGCAGGATCGACGACGCCGTGTCGCAGGTGCGCCAGTCCAGCCAGAACGGCGTCTTCGTCCAGGCGGGCCTCCAGATCCGCCAGGAGTTCAACGAAAGCATGCGCCAGACCCTGGAGAAGGGCGCGGCCAGGATGGTGCAGGTGGACATCCAGGAACAGGCGGCCAAGATGGTCGCCACCCAGACCCGGCAGCAGCTTTCCACGGAATCCCTGTCCATCGCCAGCCAGTCGCAGCAAAGCATCCTGCGGATGTTCTGACGCCGCGATCCCGGACAGGGGGCATGAGCCCGACCCCCGGCCCGCGGCCGGGGGTCTTGGTGTGTTCGGGGCAGTAGATGGGACACCCGGGCAGAAGCCCCGGGGCTCATGCTGCCGGGCGCATGGCCAGCCGGACAATGCCTTGCCCCGGCCCCGAACCTTCGGCATCATGCTTCCCAGTGTTTCACGGAGCGATCGGGGGAAACCGGCATGATCCGCAGCATCCTTACCGCCCTGGCCGTGGCCGGCACCGTCGCCGCCGGCACGCCCGCCGTGGCCGCCGAGCACAAGGGCGACGGCGACAAGGTGGTGGCCCGCGTCAACGGCGAGCCCATCCACCTGTCCCAGGTGAAGGCCCTCTACAAGTCCATGGCCCAGGGCAAGAACGTGCCCTTCAAGGCCGTACGCCAGCGCATCGTCGAGCACATGGTGGACATGGAGGTGGTGGCCCAGGCCGCCGAGAAGCAGGGCCTCGCCGACGATCCCGAGGTGAAGGAGCGCGTTTCGGCCCTGCGCAAGCGGGTCATCCAGGACGTCTACCTGAACCGCCAGGTGCAGGAGCGCCTCACCGAGAAGAAGCTGCGCGAGGCCTATGAAAAGGCCGTCGAGAACCGCGGCGGCAAGCCCGAGGTCCACGCCCGCCACATCCTGGTGGAATCCGAGGACGCGGCGAACACCATCATCGAGGAGCTGGACGAGGGCGCCAGCTTCAAGGAACTCGCCAAGAAGCGCTCCACGGGTCCCAGCAGCAAGCGCGGCGGCGATCTCGGCTGGTTCAAGAAGGGCGACATGGTGGAGAGCTTCTCCACCGCGGCGTTCAAGATGGAGCCCGGCACCGTCTCCGACGAGCCGGTGAAGACCCGCTTCGGCTACCACGTCATCAAGGTGGAGGACCGCCGCAAGAGCGAAGCGCCCTCCTTCGAGGAGATGAAGCCGAAGCTTGAGAAGCGGCTGTCGCGCCGCATCATCGACGACATCGTCGGCAAGCTGCGCGAGAAGGCCGACGTCACCGTGGAAGGTGGCGGGAGCAACTGATGGGCGCTCCGGCCGGACGGTCGCCGCTGGCCCCGGACGCCTTTCCGGCCCTGCCGGCCGTTGACGGCGTGCGGCTGGCCGGGGTGGACAGTGGCCTCAAGGACGACGGCCGGCGGGACCTCCTGCTGGCCGCGTTTCCGCACGGCGCGGCGGCGGCGGGGGTGTTCACGCGCTCCCGCTGCCCGTCGGCGCCCGTGGACTGGTGCCGGCCGCGCGTGCCGCGCGCCGACGCCCGGGCGCTGGTGGTGAACTCGGGCAACGCCAACGCTTTCACCGGCGCGGCGGGCGACGCCACGGCCGCCGCCACGGCCCACGCTGCGGCGCGCGTCACGGAAAGCGACAGCGACGCCGTGCTCCAGGCCTCCACCGGCGTCATCGGCGAGCCCCTGGCGGAGGACGCCATCGCCCGCCGCGTCGCCCCGGCGGCCGGGGCCCTTTCGGACGACGCGTGGCAGGCCGGGGCGGAGGCCATCGGCACCACCGACACCTACCCCAAGGGCGCCACGCGCACCGCCGCCATCGGCGACGTCGGCGTCACCATCAACGGCATCGCCAAGGGCTCGGGCATGATCGCCCCCTCCATGGGCACCATGCTCGCCTTCCTCTTCACGGACGCCGCCGTGCCGCCCTGGGTGCTGCAGCGGCTGGTGGGCCGCGCCAACGGCCGCACCTTCAACTGCATCACCGTGGACAGCGACACCTCCACCAGCGACACGGTGCTCGCCTTCGCCACCGGGCGCGCCGGCAACAGCCCGCCGCACACGGCCAGCGACCGCCTCATCCGCCCCTTCGCCCGGGCACTGGAGGGCGTCATGGGCGATCTGGCGCGCCAGATCGTGCGCGACGGCGAGGGCGCCGAGAAGTTCGTCACCATCACGGTGACCGGCGCCACCAGCCAGCCGGCGGCGCGCCGCGTGGGCCTCGCCGTGGCCAACTCGCCCCTCGTCAAGACGGCCATCGCCGGCGAGGACCCCAACTGGGGCCGCATCGTCATGGCCGTGGGCAAGGCGGGCGAGCGCGCCGAGCGCGACCGGCTCGCCATCCGCATCGGCGGCGTGCGCGTGGCCGAGGCCGGCGCCGCCGTGCCCGGCTACGACGAGGGCCCGGTGGCCGAGCACATGAAGGGCCGCGAGATCGACATCCGGATCGACCTGGGCCTGGGGCAGGGCCGGGCCACGGTGTGGACGTGCGACCTGACCCACCGCTACATCGACATCAACGCCGACTACCGGACGTAGGGGATGGCCGGCTGCCTGGACCTGCCCGATCCCGACCGGCCGCGCGGCCTGCCCCTCACGGTGGTGGCGGCGTGCGCCCTGGTGGACGCCGACGGCCGGGTGCTCATCGCCCGCCGCCCCGACGACAAGCCCCTGGGCGGCCTGTGGGAGTTTCCCGGCGGCAAGGTGCACGCCGGCGAGGCGCCCGAGGACGCCGTGATGCGGGAACTGCACGAGGAGCTGGGCGTGGACGTGCGGGAAAGCTGCCTCGCCCCGCTTACCTTCGCCAGCCACGCCTACGACTCCTTCCACCTCCTCATGCCGCTCTTCGTGGCGCGCCAGTGGCGTGGCACGCCGGCCGGCCACGAGGGTCAGGCGCTCACCTGGGTGCGCCCCGTGCGCCTGCACGACTACCCCATGCCGCCCGCCGACGGGCCGCTCGTCGCCCACCTGCGCGACGCGCTCTGATCCGTAAAATTTGTCGAAAAGCCGCTGCCCTGTGGTAGACTGTCACCGTTATCGAGCCGGGGAAGCGGATCATGAGCGCCACGGGGACCGACGCGGCGGTGCTGATCATCGGCAACGAGGTCCTGTCGGGCCGCACCGCCGACAGCAACCTGCCCTACATCGCGGACCGGCTGACGCAGCTCGGCATCCCGGTGCGTGAGGCCCGCGTGGTGCCCGACGTGCTGGACACCATCGCCGACGCCGTGAACGCCCTGCGCCACGCCCACACCTACGTCTTCACCACCGGCGGGATCGGCCCCACCCACGACGACGTGACGTGCGATGCCGTGGCGCGCGCCTTCGACCTCCCCGTGATCGAGCATCCGGACGCCCGGGCGCGGCTGGAGGCGCACTACGACCCCGCCGACCTCAACGAGGCCCGCCTGCGCATGGCGCGCACGCCGGCCGGGGCGCGGCTCATCGACAACCCCGTGTCGGCGGCCCCCGGCTTTCGCGTGGCCAACGTCCACGTCCTGGCCGGCGTGCCGCGCATCGCCCAGGCCATGTTCGAGGGGGTCAAGGACGGCCTGGCCGGCGGCGCGCCGGTGGTGGCGCGCACCGTGGTGGGCTTCGTCGCGGAGGGCACGGTGGCCGACCGGCTGCGCACCGTGCAGGCGGACTTCCCCGATGCCGAGCTGGGCTCCTATCCCTTCTTCCGGAACGGCCGGCTGGGCACGAGCGTGGTGGTGCGGCACACCGATCCGGAACGGCTGGACGCGGCCACCCGGGTTGTGGAACGCTTGATGGAAGACCTGGGTGCCGCGCCGGAAGTGGTGGAGGGCGCGGCCTGAACCTCCGGGAGGGTGGACCATGCGCATGGGCAATGGCTTTCGCCGCCTCGTTCCGGGCCTGAAGGTGAAACCGCCCGACAGCCTGAACCCGAAAAAGCAGCTCCAGGCGCACGAGCGCCACGCCATCAAGTTCCTGTTGCAGCATCTGGCGGTTGGCGCCACGGGCGGTTTCGTCTTCGGCGGCCTTCTGCTCCTGTTCGACATCGGGGGCCTGCGCACGCTGGCCTTCAATTCGTCCGACACCGGCGTCGTGCTCTTCATGCTCTTCTTCGGGCTGTTCATCACCTTCGGCAGCGCCGGCATGGGTGTGGGGGTGATGAGCCTGGGCGAGGAGAAAAGCTGACGGGATGCGGGGATGCCGTCTTTCGAGGCCGCCCCGGTTTGGCCCGGGCCCGACCCGATGCCCGGGCGGCACGGCCACCTCAAGACGACGGTTGCAGGGGTAAGCCTTTCAAGGCTTGTCATGTTGAGGTGGTGGGCCCATCGCGGTCCACCCTTGAAACATGACGCCGCCGGGGTTGATCGCCGGGCGCGCCGTGGGGCATGCTCTGCACTCGTCGCGGGCAGCCACCGTGCCCGCGACCGGGCGGGCGTGGCGGAACCGGTAGACGCAGCAGACTTAAAATCTGTGGGCCCTACGCCGTGGGGGTTCGAGTCCCCCCGCCCGCACCAGCCGCCGCTTCGCCCCTTCCCCCGCGCGTCACACTCGGGTTAAGATAAACACCCGACCTCAACCGCCGTTTCGAGGACGCGCATCATGGCCGAAGCCGCCGTCCGTCCCGGCCGTCTGGCCCGGCCCGCCTGGCTCGCCCTGGGGCTCACCAGCACCGGGCTGGGAACGCTGGGAACCGTGCTGCCGCTGGTCCCCACCACGCCCTTCCTGCTGGTGGCCGTCTGGGCCTTTGCCCGGTCGTCGGATCGCCTGCACGCCTGGCTGTTCAACCATCCCCGATTCGGCCCGACCCTCGTGGCGTGGCGCGACCACCGCGCCGTGCCGCTGCGGGCGAAGGGCCTGGCGGTGGCGGCCCTGGCCGTGAGCTGGGCGGTGGTGGCGGCGACGGCCGGCGGCTGGCTGGTGCCCGCCCTGGTGGCGCCCGTCCTGGCCGCCATCGGGGGCTGGCTGGTCACGCGGCCCACGGCGTGAGGGGCGGCGGCATGCGCCCGCGGGCCGTCGTTCGGCGCCTTGACCCGGCCCTCGCGGTGCCCGGGCCGCTCGCGGGCTGCGGCACGGGGCATCCGCTGGGCATCGACGACGCGACGTGGGCGGAAATGTCCACGGAGCATAGCTTCCCCATCCTGGAAGGGGAAACGAAACGCGTCGCCCTGTGCCGCAAGGATGACGGCGGCGACTGCGTGCACGTCCACGTCAAGCGCCACCACGGCCAGGTCTGTTTCTCGCCGTACGCCTTCTCCCGGGGCGCCGATCCGGCGGCCTCGGCGGGCCCCGCCCGGTGCTTCCCCCGAAGAGCAGCGCCCGGCTCACCCTGGGGGATGCCCTGCTCAACACCCGGGTCCGCGTGCGCCCCTTCGACCCGTGATGGCCGGGGCGGACCGTCGTGACGAAAAAAGCGCCCAATCGTAAAAGAATCGCCATTTTGGGCGGTCGGCCCGCATGGCATAAAGCTCTTGGGTTATATGCCAAGTGACGGGAGGACCGCCATGCTTCAGAAGTTCCTGACCTTCGATTCCTTCATCACGCCGTCGGTGCTGAAGATCGTCTATTACGTCATGGCCATCATCACCATCGCCGGCGGGCTGGTGCAGCTCATCAAGGGCCTTGGCATGATGGGCCACAGTTTCGGGCCGGGGCTGGGACTCGTCGTCGCCAGCATCGTTTTCACGGCCCTCGGCGTGATCTTCTGGCGGGTGAGCGTGGAGGCGGTCATCGCCTTCTTCCAGATCCGCGACGCCCTGGTGGAGGGCAAGGGGCACGGCGGCGGCCCGGAGGCCTGACCCTTATTCCTTCCCCCACCGGCGGTGGAGCCACAGCCACTGTTCCGGGTGCTCGGTGATCCAGCGGCCGATCACCGCGTTCACCCGGGCCATGGTTGTGTGCAGGTCGCGTTCGCGGTCTTCCGTGTGCGCCACCGGCACCGGCGGCTCCACCGCCACGTGGAAGTGCGCGCCGTGGGTCCGGATGACGCGCAGGGGCACCAGGGGGCAGCCGTGGTGGCGGGCGAAGGCGGCCACGGCCGGCCCCGTCATGGCCGCCCGGCCCAGGAAGGGAACCGCGATGCCGTCGTTCATCTTCTGGTCCACCAGCACGCCCAGATGCCCGCCCCGGCGCAGGGCGTCGGCCATGGCGCGGGCGCCGCTGCGGCCCTTGGGGATGAGGGTCCGGGCGTAGCCGTGGCGGTTGGCGTTGATGAGGGCGTCGGTGCGCGGGTTGTTGGCGGCGCGATAGACCACGTGCAGGGGCAGGCCGTGGTGCGCCGCGGCACACGCCCCCACCTCCCAGTTGCCGATGTGGGCGGTGAAGAGGATGCCGGGCGCGCCGTCGTCGCGCAGCGCCGCCAGGTGCTCCGTGCCCGAGACGGTGACGCGCGTTCCGTCACCGGCGACGAGGGCGGGGACGTGGGGGAACTCGCCGGCGGCGCGGCCCAGGTTGTCCCACATGCCGCGCACCACCCGTTCCCGCTCGGCCGGGGTCCACCACGGGAAGACCCGGCGCAGGCTGGCGCGTGCCCGGTTGCTCAGGGGCAGGCGCGGCCCCACGGCGCGCCCCAGCGCGCCGCCGATGGCCGACGCCGTGTCCACGGGCAGGGCGGCGAAGACCCGCCACAGGCCACGCAGGACGGCGGCCTCCACGGCGCGGCCGGCGCGCAGGAGCCGTTGCCTCCCCGTCATGCGCCCACCGCCTCGCGCGGCTGGTCGCCGGCGAACTGGAGGGCATGGAGCCGGGCGTACAGGCCGTCGTGGTCGAGAAGGGTGCTGTGCGGCCCGGATTCCACCACGCGGCCGGCCTCGAAGACGTGGATGACGTCGGCGTGCATCACGGTGGACAGCCGGTGGGCGATGACGATGGTGGTGCGCCCGGCCATGAGGCGCTCCAGCGCCGCCTGGATCTGGCGCTCCGATTCCGTGTCCAGGGCGCTGGTGGCCTCGTCGAGCAGCAGGATGGGGGCGTCCTTGAGGACGGCGCGGGCGATGGCGAGGCGCTGGCGCTGGCCGCCGGAGAGCTTGAGGCCGTGTTCCCCCACCACGGTGTCGAACCCGTGCGGCAGGCCGTCGATGAAGGCTTCCGCGGCGGCGGCGCGGGCCGCCTCGCGCACGGCGGCGTCGTCCGCGTCGGGCCGCCCGAAGCGGATGTTGTTGGCCACCGTGTCGTCGAACAGCGTCACCTCCTGGCTTACCAGGGCCATGTGGTCGCGGAGGTCGGCGAGGGAGGCGTTGCTTACGTCCACCCCGTTCACCGTGACCCTGCCCTCGCGCGGGTCGTAGAAGCGCGGAATGAGGTTGAGCACGGTGCTCTTGCCGGCGCCCGACGGCCCCA
>CAJXLG010000018.1 GCA_913055885.1 uncultured Rhodospirillales bacterium | reverse complement strand
GTCGCTTCCATGTCCACCAGGACGCGCGGCGCCTCCCCCGCGATGTGCTCGAAGGCCAGGAGGTCGCCGCTCACCACCCAGTCGGGCTGGGCGCGCATGCTTTCCGTGGTCACCAGGGCGGCCGTGTTGGCGGCGCGCAGATGGTCCACCAGTGCCCGCTGCACAAGGGCGGGCGGCGGTTCGTTCCAGTAATGGTAGTTGTACTGCTGGAGGGAGCGGGGAGCCCCGGCCTTGCGCCACACCAGGGGCCGCTCCGACACCAGGCCGCTGCCCGCGGGCGCCCGCACCTGGACCACGCCGGCGAGGGGCGCCCGCTGCGCCGCTTTCTCCGGCGCTGCCGGGTCGATGCGGTGATAGACGTCCTGCGGCGCGGGCCCGCTGCTGGCGCAGCCGGCGAGCCCGGCGATCAGGAGGATGACGGCCAGGCGCTTCATGGATCCACCTCCCCGGGGGCCGCGGGGACCTCGCTGCCGCGCAGAAGCAGGCCCGGATTGCTGCGGATTCGCCGGCTGAACTCCAGCATGTTGCGGCTGGTCCCTTCCATGTTGTGGGTGAGGGTGTCGATGGCGCGCGCCATGGTCTCCAGGGTGTGCCTGAGGTGGCGCAGGCTGGCCTTCACCGCCGGGTCGGCCTCCCGCACCGTGCTGTCCACGTGCTTGATGAGGGTATCCAGCTCCTTCCGGGTCGCCTGCAGCCGGCGCGTCAGGTCGGCGGCACCCTTCGAGGCCTTCTGCAGGTGCGACAGGGCGCTTTCCACCTTCCTTCGGTTGTCGGCCGACAGGGTGCGGCGCAGCTCCTCGCTGCCCGCCTTGAGGTTGCCGGCCACGGTCTCGGCGTCGTCCAGCAGCCGGGGCGTGCGCCGGCGCAGCTCGCCGCTCAGGGTCTCCACGTTCTCGAGGATCCGGGGCGCCGTGCCGCGCAGCATGCCGCCCAGGGCGTCCACGTGCTCGTTCAGCGTGGCGAGCAGCGGGCGCAGCCGTTCCTCGGACAAACTGGTGACCTCCCCCGCCGCCTTGTTGAGGGCGGCGAAGATGTTGCCGGACGGTTTGCCGGGGATGGTGGCGCCGGGTTCCAGCAGGGCCTTTTTCTTGCTGCCCTGGATCTGGACGGCGACGGCGGACAGCAGGCCGGAGGCCGCCGGGCGGGCCGTGCTGCCCTCGGGGATGGGCCATCCCTGCTTCACCGCCAGACGCACCCGGAAGACGGTGCGGCCCTCGCGGCGGGTCGGCTCGATCCCTGTCACCCGCCCGATGCGGTAGCCTTCGTAGAGCACCTGGGCCCCTTTCTTCAGGCCGCCCACGTTGGGGAAGACCGTGGTGTAGGCGTCGGTGGCGCCGGTGCGGCCGCTCAGCACCCCCAAAGCCACGACGAGGGCGGCGATCATGAGGATGACGAACCCCCCCACGGCCACGTAGTTGATGCGCGAACTCTTCATGGCACGGCGTCCCCCATGAGGCGGTGGAGATAGGCGTCGGCGTCGAAGTCGGGGATTTCCGGCTGGCGGTTGAACAGCCGCTGCAGCTTGTCGCTCGGATGGGCGCGCAGCTCGGCCGGCGAGCCGCTCGCCAGGATGGCGCCCTGGTCCAGCACCACGATGCGGTCGGCGATCTTGAAGGCGCTTTCCAGCTCGTGGGTGACCACCACGATGCTCATGCCCAGCGCCTCGCGCAGTTTCAGGATGAGGTCGTCGATGCCGGCCGCCACCACGGGGTCGAGGCCGGCCGACGGCTCGTCGCAGAACAGCAGCCGCGGGTCCATGACCACGGCGCGCGCCAGGGCGGCGCGTTTCACCATGCCGCCGGAAAGCTGCGACGGCATGAGGTGTTCGCGCCCGGCCAGCTCCACCACCTCCAGCTTCATGCGCACCATGATGTCGATGGTGGAGCGGTCCAGTCCCGTGTGCTCCTCCAGCGGCAGGCGGATGTTGTCGCCCACGGAAAGCGAGCTGAACAGCGCCCCGCCCTGGAAGGCGACGCCGGTGTGCCGGCGCACGTCCTCCAGCTCCCGGTTGCTGCAGCGGTTGATGTCCATGCCCAGGATGCGGATGGCGCCCTCGGTGGGCTCCAGAAGGCCCAGGAGGTGGTACAGGAGCGTGCTCTTGCCCGAGCCGGAGCCGCCCATGATCACCAGGATCTCGCCCTCGGCCACCGCCAGGTTGATGTCGCGCAGGACGCACTGGGCCCCGTAGTGGGTGGTGAGGGCATCGACGGTGATCACCGGCTCGGCCATGGCGTGTCCCCGGTCAGCGCGTGACGGCGAAAGCGAAAAGCATGTCGGTGATGACGATGGCACTGATGGCCTGCACCACGCTGCGCGTGGTGACCCGCCCCACGCCCTCGGCACCGCCCGTGACGCCGGCGCCATTCACCACGCCGATGAGGGCGATGAGCAGGGCGAAGATGACGCTCTTGCCCACGCCGTGCAGCACGTCGTCCACCTTGAGCACGTCCTTGAGGCGCTGGGCGTAGGGCACGAGCCCCATGCCCAGCTCGTTGTCCACGTACAGCCCGGCCCCCAGGAGGCCCACGCCGTCGGTGAAAACGGTAAGCGCCGGCAGCATCACCAGGAGGCCGAGAAGCGGCGGCGCCACCAGGTAGCGCACGGGATCGATGCCCATGACGCGCAGGGCGTCCACCTCCTGGTTGATGCGCATGGTGGCCAGCCGCGCCGCCAGGGCCGAGCCCGAGCGCCCGGCCACCAGCACCGCCGTGATGAGGGGGCCGAACTCGCGGGTCATGGAAAGCGCGATGCCCACCACGACGTGCGATTCGGCGCCGAAATTGCGCAGCGTGTAGATGCCCTGGATGGCGAGCATGACGCCGATGGTCAGCCCCAGCACGGTGACGATGGGCAGGGCGTACACGCCCACCTCCGCCATCTGCTGCACCGCCGCGCCCAGGCGCACCGGCTGGCGCCGCCACGGCCCGACGACGAGCCAGAACAGGGTGTCCGCCAGAAGGGCGCCGGCGAGCCCCACCTCCGCCACACCACTCACGGTGCGTCGCCCGATGATCTCCAGCCGGTCCACGAGGGTCGCCACGAATCACTCCGCTATTTCGGCGCTGGCCGATTCGATGGAATCGCGGATGGGGAGCACCTGGTCCAGCCGGGCAAGCTGGAGCACCCGGAGCGCCGGCTGACTGACGGCGGCGAGGCTCACCTGGCCGCCCGCCTTGCGCGCCGTCTGGTAGGCCTCCACCAGGCTCGCCACGCCCGAGCTGTCGATGTAGTCCACGTTGGAAAGATCCACGATCAGGGTGTCGCGCTTTTTCAGGACGTCGAGAAGCGCCTTGCGCACCCGGGGCGAGGTCTTGAGATCCACCTCCCCCTTGATGCGCGCCACGGGCACGCCCCCTGTGTCGTCGATGTCCACCGTCATGGCGTGTCACCCTCCCCTTCCAGCCGCAGGTGGGCCGGCAGCCGTTTGGTCATGCGCAACAGATTGCCCACGCCCCGGGGCGGGGACAAGAACCGTGTGTCGTCCATGATGGTCTCGATGAAGTGCGTCCCCAGGCCGCCCGGCCGCACGTCGGCCGGATCGCGGCCGCACACGGCGTCCGGGTCCACGGGTGGCGCGTAGTCCCGCAGCTCCACAAAAAGCCGATCCGGTGCCCGCGACAGCCGCACCACCAGGTCGCCGTCCGTGTCCCCGCCGTAGGCGTGGCGCACCACGTTCTGGCACGCCTCGTCCACCGCCAGCACCACGTCGTCGGCCAGGGCGTCGCAGCCGGCGGCGCGCAGGGCCGCGTGCACCGTGCCGCGCACCACGGCCAGGCGGTCGGCGCGCGCCGGCACCCGCACCTCGGCCAGAAGGCGGTTGTCCGCCGCCGGCGGGGCTTCCGGCGCCGTCATGAACGCCCCCCGCCCTCGCCGTCGTCCACCACGAGAAGGGTGACGTCGTCGGCCAGGGCGCCTTCGCCGCCGTGCACCCGCCCGGCGACGGCCTCCACGCGCTCGGCCGGGGGCAGGGCGTTGTGGCCGCGGACGAGTTCGGCCACGCCGTCGGCCGAGAGCATGCGCCCGTCCTCGAGCTGGGCCTCCGTCAGGCCGTCGGTGAAGACGTAGAGGGCCGCCCCGTTCAGGGGCACGGTGCGCTCCGGCCAGCCGCCGGCGCCCGTGGCATCGGCGATGATGCCCAGCGGCGGCGCCAGGGCCTCCTGCGGCTGGAAGGCGTCGGCGGCGCGGTCGTGCACCAGGGGCGGTTCGTGTCCGGCGTTGGCCAGCGTCACGCGGCGCCACACCGGATCGTAGATCCCGGCCACCATGGTGACGAACATGCCGTGGGTGGCGGTTTCCGTCAGCTCGCCGTTGAGCCGGCCCAGGAGCGGGCCGGGTTCGGGCGTGTCACGCACCAGGCAGCGGAACAGGCTGGCGGTCTTGGCCATGACCAGGGCGGCGTTCATGCCCTTGCCGGCCACGTCGCCCACGTTGAAGGCGACGCGCCCGTCGTCCAGCACCACCACGTCGTAGAAGTCGCCGGAGACCTGGCCGGCCGGCAGGTTGATGCCCTGCACGGCGGCGGGGCCCTCGCCCGTGGCGGGAAGCAGGCGGCGCTGGATGTCGGCGGCCAGTTCCAGCTCGCGGCGCACGCGCTCGCGCTCCACCATGGCCTGGGCGAGACGGGCGTTCATGAGCGCCAGCGCCGCCGAGGTGGCGAGGGCGTCGAGCAGCCGGGCGTCCGCTTCCGTGAACAGGCCGTCCCCGCCGCGCCGGTTGAGCACCTCGATGGCGCCCAGGCATTCGTCCTGGACGGCCAGGGGGGCGCACAGGATGGACTTGGTCTCGAAGCCGGTGGCGGCGTCCACCATGCCCCGGAAGTCCGGGTCCTCGCGGGCGTCACGCACCATCTGGCAGGCGTTGGCGTTGACGGCGCGGCCGACGATGCCCTCGCCGGGCGCGAGGCGAAGGCCCGTGATGTCCACGGGGCCGACGCAGGCGTGGCAGGTGACGGCGCCGCCGTCGGGGGAGACGACGAACAGGGAGGCGGCCTCGGCATCCAGGGCATCGACGATGCGCTCCAGGCCGCGCCGCAGGGTCTCGTCGATGTCCTGCGATTCGGCGAAGGACCGGGTCATGTCGGCGACCAGGTCCAGGTAGTCGGGCTGGGGCGGTGCCGCCTCGTGCTCCGTCATGATCGCATGATGCCTTCTTGTGCCGGGCCGGACAACGCGCGCGGCGCGTCCCGGTCCCAATCGACCGTAGCCAAAAGGCGTTTCTTCGGCTAGGGATGGGCCGACAGGTTAACCGGCAATACGACGGATTTTCATGAGTTCTCTCGACCAGGCCCTGATCGGCAACTGCTCTTTCGCCGCCCTGATTGACCGCATGGGCTGCATTTCGTGGGCGTGCATGCCGCGATTCGACGGCGACCCCATTTTCTGCAGCCTGCTCAAGGGCGGCGAGGAAGCGGCCCGGGACGGCTTTTTCGACATTGCCATCGACGATTTCGCCCGTTCGGAACAGCACTATCTCCAGAACACGGCCATCCTGCGCACCACGCTCTACGATTCCACGGGGGCGGCCGTGGAAATCACGGACTTCGCGCCGCGTTTCCGGCGCTACGACCGCATGTTCCGGCCGCTCACCATCGTGCGCCAGGTGCGGCCCGTCATCGGCCACCCGCGCATCCGCGTGCGTGTGCGCCCCACCTACAATTACGGGGCCGAGCGCCCCGCCGTGACGCACGGCAGCAACCACCTGCGCTACGTCACGCCGCAGTTCGTCCTGCGCCTGAACACGGAGGCCCCCGTCTCCTACGTCCAGAACGAGATTCCCTTCGTCCTGGAGGAGCCCTTCACCCTGCTGCTGGGGCCGGACGAATCCCTCACGGATTCCATCAGTGAGACGGGCCGCGAGTTCCTGGACTACACCTACCGCTTCTGGCGCGAATGGTCGCGCTACCTGTCCATTCCGTTCGAGTGGCAGGACGCCGTCATCCGCGCCGCCATCACCCTGAAGCTGTGCAGCTTCGAGGAAAGCGGCGCCATCATCGCCGCCGTCACCTCGTCCATTCCCGAGTTCCCCGACTCGGGCCGCACGTGGGACTACCGCTACTGCTGGCTGCGCGACGCCTTCTTCGTGGTCCACGCCCTGAACCGGCTGGGCGCCACCCGGACCATGGAGGACTACCTGCGCTACATCACCAACATCGTGGCGGCCTCCAGGGACGGCAGCCTGCAGCCCGTGTACGGCATCACCCTGGAACACCGCCTGGACGAACAGCTTCTCGAGGCGCTGCCGGGCTATCGCGGCATGGGGCCGGTGCGCGTGGGCAATCAGGCGTACCAGCAGGTGCAGAACGACATCTACGGTGCGGTCATCCTGGCCGCCGCGCAGTCCTTCTTCGACCAGCGCCTGGAGCGCGCCGGCGGCGTGCGGCTGTTCGAGCGCCTGGAGAAGGTGGGCCACCAGGCGCTCAGGCTGTACGACCAGCCCGACGCCGGCCTGTGGGAGCTGCGCACCAAGTCCGGCGTGCACACCTTCACCAGCGCCATGAGCTGGGCGGGCTGTGACCGTCTGGCGCGCATCGCGTCGCACCTGGGGCTCAACGCGCGCGCCGCCTTCTGGCGCAGCCAGGCCGACCACATCCGCGAGGTCATCCTGGAAAAGGCGTGGAACGAGGAGCGCCAGAGCTTCGTGGGCAGCTTCGGCGGCGACGAGCTGGATGCCAGCCTGCTGCTTCTGCAGCAGCTCGGCTTCGTGGAGGCCGACGACTGGCGCTTCCTGAACACGGTGAAGGCCATCGAGAAGGAGCTGAAACGCGGCAACCACCTGCACCGCTACGTCCACGAGGACGACTTCGGCGAGCCGGAGACGGCCTTCAACATCTGCACCTTCTGGTACATCAACGCCCTGGCCGCCATCGGGCGCCAGGAGGAAGCCCGCGAGATGTTCGAGACCATGCTGTCGCACCGCAACCATGTGGGCCTGTTGTCCGAGGATCTGTGCCCGGAGACGGGGGAGCTGTGGGGCAACTTCCCGCAGACCTATTCCATGGTGGGCCTCATCACCTCGGCCATGATCCTGAGCAAGCCGTGGGAGGAGGCGTTCTGACGCCACGGCCGGGCGTGGTCCCGGATTCCGCCAGCGCCGTGTGACGGTCCGCCCGGGTTGATACGGTGGCGGCACGCGTTGTGTGGTGCCCGGGCGTGACGATGATGGATGATGAACCGGCTGGAAAGGGGCTGTTTCATGACCGCGCCCATCGGCCTTGTCGCGGACATCGGCGGCACCAACGTGCGCTTCGCCCTGGTGGGGGCGGACGGCACCATGTCCGCCGTGGCGAATCTGCGTTGTGCCGACTACCCCGGGCCGGCCGAGGCGGCCAGGGCGTACCTGCAGCGCGCCGGCGCGGCCATGCCGCCACGCGCCGCCTTCTGCGTGGCGTCGCCCGTCAACGGCGATGTCGTCTCCATGACCAACAGCCCGTGGTGCTTCTCCACCAGCGGCGTGGCGGAGACCCTGGGGGTGGTGCACCTGGACGTGGTCAACGACTTCACCGCCGTGGCCCTGTGCCTGCCGCACCTGGGCCCCGAGGACAGCCGTCCGGTGGGCGGCGGCACGCCACAGCCCGACGGCACCATCGGCGTGCTCGGGCCCGGCACCGGACTGGGCGTCGCCGGGCTGGTGCCCGCGCGCGATGCCTGGGTGCCCATTCCCGGCGAGGGCGGCCACGTCACCATGGCCGCCGCCAACGACCACGAGGCCCGCGTGCTGGCGACGCTGCGCGAGCGGTTCGGCCACGTCTCGGCGGAGCGGGTGCTGTCGGGGCCGGGCCTGGTGAACCTGTACACCGCCCTGTGCCGGCTCAACGGCCGGGACGCCCAGGACCTGGCCCCGGATCAGATCACGGACGGCGCGCTGGAAGGCACGTGCCCCATGTGCCGGGCGGCGCTGGATCTGTTCTTCGCCATGCTGGGCACGGTGGCGGGTGACCTGGCGCTCACCCTGGGGGCGCGCGGCGGCATCTACATCGCCGGCGGCATCCTGCCCGACATGCCCGATGCCTTCGCCGCCTCCGACTTCCGCGCCCGGTTCGAGGACAAGGGCCGCTTCCGCGGCTACATGGCGGGCGTTCCCGCGCGCCTCATCCTGCATCCCTACCCGGCCTTCCTGGGGCTCGCCGGGCTGCTGCACGAGGAAGGCCCCAGGGTGGCGTTATAGATGGAACAGGCCAGCGAAACGTGGGCCCGCGAGATCGCCGAAGGGACCTTCCGGGTGGCCCTGGACCCCATGGTGGTCATCGACGGCGACGGCATCATCCGCCGCTTCAATCACGCGGCGGAGGAAGTCTTCGGCCATGCCGCCGATGATGTCATCGGCCGCAACGTGGCGGTCCTCGTGCCCGAGCCGCACAAGACCGACCACGATACCTACATCCGCAACTATCTGGAGGGCCGGCCCGCCGGGATCGTGGGCACGGGTCGGGAAGTGGAGGCGGAACGCGCCGACGGCTCGCGCTTTCCTGCCCATCTGTCCGTCACGGAGGTTCGGGTGGAGGGCATGCCCTATTTCGTGGGCACCGTGCGCGACCTGACCCAGCAGAAGGAACACGAGGCCGCCCTCAACCGCTACATCGAGGACGCGGAGAACAGCCGCGCCCAGTTCGAGGAACAGGCGTCGGAAATGGCCGGCCTCGCCGAGGAACTCCACGCGGAAAAGGAGCGCGTGGAAGAGCAGCGGCGCATCATCGAGCACCAGGCCACCCACGACGCCCTGACGGACCTGGGCAACCGCGACCTCCTGAACCGGCGCCTGCCGGCCATGCTGGACGAGGCGGCGGAAGCGGGCGCCCGGGTGGGCTTCCTGTACATCGACCTGGACAACTTCAAGCCGGTAAACGACCGCTTCGGCCACGACACGGGTGACCGGCTGCTGCGGGACGTGGCCGAGGCCCTGTGCACCACCATCGGTGCGCACGACGTGGCCTTCCGGCTGGGCGGCGACGAGTTCGCCGTGGCGGCTTGGCTCGACCCGGGGCAGGACCGCTCGGACCTGAACAACCTGGCCCACCGGCTGAGCAAGGCCCTGCACATCCCCATAAGCGGCGGGGATTTCGTCATCGAGACGGGGGCGAGCGTGGGCATGGCCGTCTTCCCCGACGACGCCCGCGGCATGGACGCCCTGCTTACCGCCGCCGACAACGCCATGTACCGCGCCAAGGAGGCGGGCAAGGGGCGGACGGCCTAATCCGCTCCCGACTCGCCCTCCGCCCGGCGGATGGCGGCCTCGCTGACGGCGTAGACGGCGGCGGCCTTGGCCACGGGCAGACCCTGCTTCACGGCCCGCGCCGCCGCCTCAGCGCGCAGGGCGTCGTCGTTCTCCAGGTTGCGCACCAGGGCGTCGGTGTCGCTCGGGTCGTCCTGCGTCATGGTGGCTTTCCGCCCCTCTGTCGGGTGCCGATCAAGATTACCCGTCACCAGGCAGGGGTGGCAATGCCGCACATGCATGCGGGCGGGCTGCGGCCGTTGGAACGGAAAATGGCCCGGCCGGTGTTTCCCGGAGCGGTTTTTGCGGTTAAGGCGCGACTGCGGGTCGGCTGGGGCAAACAACTTTGAATCAGGCGCGGGGTGTGGTACGTATCGTGTCGCTTTCCGGGCCGGGGCCTGATCAGCCTTGCCGCGTGGCCGGCGGGTCAAGGGCGGGCCCGGAAGGTTGATCTTTCGACCAAGGGGGGAAACCATGCGCAAAGTGATGCTTGCCGGCGTGGCGGCGCTGGTTCTGGCGGGCTGCCAGACCACCAACACGGTGGAGGGCGGCCCCGCGAAACTCGACGTTTCTTTCACCGGCAACGGCTGGGACGGCGAGACCGTTCCCGACGGCCAGCACTGCAGCAAATACGGCGGTGACGGCGAGACGCCGCCCATGCGCGTCCGTCAACTGCCCGGGAGGACCGATCTGATCGTCGTCGCCTTCAATGACCGCGATTACCAGCGTCTTTCCCACGACGGCGGCCACGGCAAGATCGGCTTTCCGGTAGAGCAGGAGGCGGACAGTGTCGAGCTGCCGGCGGTTCCGGGCGGGCGTGCCGAATTGCCGGGCGATCCCTACGTGGTGGCGAAGAACCGGGCCACCGGCGACTACGCCCAGCCGGGCTATCTGCCGCCCTGTTCGGGCGGACGCGGCAATGACTACTTCGCCGTGGTCAAGGCGTTCGATACCGACAGCGACCCGAATCTTCTGCTGGCCAAGGCAACCGTCGAACTGGGCAGCTACTGAGGCGGTCCGGCCCCGGGGCCTTCCGCTGCATCCGTCGGGCCAAAGACCGGGTGTGCCGCGTGTACCGGGCTGATGTCCCGGAAGCGCGGCGCGCCGGTCGATGGGCCCCGCCGGATACCCGTGCCGCTTGTCATCCCAGCGCCGTCTTCAGGCCGTCCAGGATGTACTGGCTCGCCAGCGCCGCCAGGATGATGCCCAGAAGCCGGCTGATCACCGTGGCCGTCACCGGCCCGATGAAGCGGTCCGCCCACGTCGCCATCAGGAACAGGCCGAGCAGGATGGCCACCACGACGGCCATCACCGCCAGCACCACGGCCTGCGCCGCCGGCGCCCCGGCGCGGTCGGCCATGAGCAGCATGATGGAGGTGATGGCCGCCGGCCCGGCGATGAGGGGCACGGCCAGGGGGAACACGGCGACTTCCTCCCCGGGGCCGGCATCGCCGGAGTCGCGCGCCCGGTCGGCCTGCGCCTCGCGGCGGGCGGCGCGGCGCTCGAACACCATCTCCACCGCCACCAGGAACAGGAGCGCCCCGCCGCCCACGCGGAAGGCGGCCATGGAGATGCCCAGGGCCTCCAGGGCGCTCCGGCCGACGACGGCGAAAAGCGCCAGGACCACGGCGCTCAGGCCGGCGGCGCGCCAGGCTATGCGCCGCCGCGTGGCGGCGGGGGCGCCGGTGGTCAGGGCGATGTAGACCGGCACCATCCCCAGCGGGTCGATGGTGACGAACAGGGCGGCGAAGGCGGGCAGCAGGGTTTCCGTCATGGCGGAGGAAGGCTGACACGGCCCGGCGCGCGGGTCCAGCCGCCCTTGTCGCGGCCCGGCCGCGGGGGCAGACTGCGTTTTCCATGAACAGCGGCGACGCCCCTTCCGACCACGAGGACGACCTGGTGACGCCCGCCGGGCGCCTGCCCCTGGCGCCGAGGCTGGCGCTGCACTATGCGTCGCTGTTCTTCGTGGTGGGCATCCACCTGCCCTTCTGGCCCGTCTGGCTCAAGGCCCAGGCCCTGCCGCCCTGGGCCATCGGGGTGGTGCTCTCCACCTACGCCTGGGTGAAGGTCTTCGCCAACCCGGTGGTCACCCACATCGCCGACCGCCTGGGCCACCGGCGCACGGTGATCGTCCGCCTGAGCGCCGGGGCCCTCATCGCCGCCGGCCTGTTCGCCGTGGTGGACGGTTTCCTGGGATTGTTCCTCCTGTCCATCGCCTGGGCGGCGCTCTTCACGCCCACGCTGCCGCTCACCGAGAACCTGGGCATGGTGGCGGTGCGCCGGCGCGGCCTGGACTACGGCCGGCTGCGGCTGTGGGGGTCGCTGGCCTTCATCGCCGCCTCGACGGGGCTGGGCGCCTTTCTGGAGGGACGCGCCGCGGGCTACATCCTGGCCGCGCTGGTGGCGGCGCACGCCCTGGGCGTCGTCACCAGCCTGCTGCTCCCCGACGTGCGCGGCGGCCGCCGGGCGGAAACGCCCGCCCACCCCGGCCGCCTGGCGACCCGGCCCCTGATGCTGGCCTTCCTCACGGCGACGGGGCTGACGCACGTGAGCCACGTCATCTACTACGGCTTCTCCACCCTGCACTGGCAGGCGGCGGGCATCCCGGACGGCGTCATCGGCCTGCTGTGGGCGGAGGGCGTCATCGCCGAGGTGCTGCTCTTCGCCGTGAGCGGCGCGGTGGTGGATCGGGTGGGGCCGGCGCGCCTGCTGGTGCTGGCGGGCCTGGGGGGCGTGGTGCGCTGGACGGTCCTGGGGCTCACCACCAATGTCTGGCTGCTGGCCCTGGCCCAGCCCCTGCACGCCGCCACCTTCGCCTGCACCCACCTGGGCGCCATGCACTTCATCGGCCGCGCCGCCCCGGCGGGGCAGTCGGCCACGGCCCAGGGGCTCTATTCCGCCGTGGGCATGGGCGGCGCCCTGGGCATCGCCATGCTGGGGGCGGGCGCCCTCTACGAGGCGCTGAAGGGGGACGCCTTCCTGTTGATGACGGGCGTGGCGGCCCTGGGCGCGGCGGTGGCGGCGGTCCTGGCGGGACGCTGGACGGGCGGGCGGCTCGAATAGCCCGGGCTACACCTGCGTGCCGCCCACGGTGATGCTGCTTACCAACAGGGTGGGCTGGCCCACGCCCACCGGTACGCCCTGGCCCTCCTTGCCGCACACGCCGATGCCCGGGTCCAGGGCGGTGTCGTTGCCGATGCGCTGGACGCGGGTGAGGATCTCCGGGCCGTTGCCGATGAGGGTGGCGCCCTTCACCGGCGCGCCGACGCGCCCGTTCTCGATCATGTAGGCTTCCGTGCAGGAGAAGACGAAGCGTCCCGAGGTGATGTCCACCTGCCCGCCGCCGAAATTCACGGCGTACAGGCCGTTGTCCACGCTTTTGAGGATGTCCTCGGGGTCGTCCTCGCCCGCCGCCATGTAGGTGTTGGTCATGCGCGGCAGGGGCATGTGGGCATAGCTCTCGCGGCGGCCGTTGCCCGTGGCGTGATGGCCCATGAGCCGGGCGTTCATGCGGTCCTGCATGAAGCCCACCAGGCGGCCGTCCTCGATGAGGGTGGTGCGGCCCGTGGGGGTGCCCTCGTCGTCCACGGTGAGCGAGCCGCGGCGTTCGTCGATGCAGCCCTCGTCGATGACGGTGACGCCCGGGCTGGCGACGGTCTCGCCCATGAGGCCGGCGAAGGCGGAGGTTTCCTTGCGGTTGAAATCGCCCTCCAGGCCGTGGCCCACGGCCTCGTGCAGCAGCACGCCGGGCCAGCCCGACCCCAGGACCACGGGCATCTCGCCGGCCGGCGCCGCCACGGACTCCAGGTTGGTGAGCGCCTGGGCGAGGGCCTCGTCCGCCACCTTCTGCCACGCCGCCTCGTCGAACAGGGCGTCGAAGGTGCGGCGTCCGCCGGCGCCGCTGGAGCCGCTTTCGCGGCGGTCGCCCGAGGCACACACGATCTGGATGGACAGGCGCACCAGTGGCCGCAGGTCGGCCGTGCGCCAGCCGCCGGGACGGACGATCTGCACGGCGCGCCACTGGCCGCTCAGGGTGGCCGAGACCTGCACCACCCGCGCGTCCTTGCGGCGGGCGTAGGCGTCGATGTGCTCCAGGAGCCGCACCTTGTCGGCGAAACCGGCGCCGCCCAGGGGGTTCACGTCGGTGTAGAGGGGCTTTTCCGGGTGCGGCGGGCCCACGGCGAAGACGCCGGAAGCGCCGTGGCGCACGGCCTTCACGGTCTCGGCGGCGCGCGCCAGGGCGCCGTCGTCCAGGACGGCGGCGTGGGCGTAGCCGGTGGCCTCGCCGCTCACGGCGCGCAGGCCGAAGCCGCGGTCGATGTCGTGGCTGGCGGCCTTGATGTGGCCGTCGTCGAAGGTGAGGGCCTCGGTCTGGGTGTACTCAAGATACAGCTCGCCGTCGTCGGCGCCGTGCAGGGCGTCCTCCACCCGGCGCAGGGTCTTGTCGCGGTCGAGGCCGGTTTTCTCGAAGAACAGGGCGTCGGTGGTGGCGAGAGCGGTCATGGCGCTTCCATTCCTGCCGGCGGTGTCTCCCCGCATATGGCATGCCGGCGCGCCCGAGGCAAGGAAGGGGTGGGGCGGCCGCCCACGGCGGCCGCCCCGAATCGTTGCCCCGGTCGGCCGCTACAGCCGATCCACCGCCGCCAGCACGGCCTTGAGCGACGCCATGACGATGCTGGAATCGCGGCCGGCGGCGTAGACGCGGCCGCCGTCCGGGCGCGCCGCCTCCAGGTAGCTCACCGCCTGGGCATCGGCGCCCTGGCCCACGGCGTGCTCGTGGTAGTCGGCGATGTCGAAGGCCACGCCCAGATCGTCACGCACGCCGTTGACGAAGGCATCCACGGGGCCGTTGCCCGTACCGTCCACCGTGTGCCGGCCTTCCGGCCCGTCGATGGTGGCCCGCAGGTGCCAGCGGTCGTCGTCCGCCCGTTCCATGTCGTAGGTGACCATGGTGTGGCCCGGTCCGTCCGGCGGTCCCGCCTCGTAGGCCTGCCGGAAGATGTCGTGGATCTCCGCCGCCGTGAGCTCGCGGCCCCTGTCGTCCGCCACCTTCTGGACGCGCTGGGCGATGTCGATCTGGAAGGCGCGCGGCAGCTCCAGGCCGTGGTCGCGTTCCAGGACGTGGCTCACGCCGCCCTTGCCCGACTGGCTGTTGACGCGGATGACCGCCTCGTAGCTGCGGCCCAGGTCCTCCGGGTCCACGGGCAGGTAGGGCACCTCCCACACGCCGTCCGCGCGGGCGCGCACCGCCTTGAGGCCCTTGTTGATGGCGTCCTGGTGCGAGCCGGAGAAGGCGGTGAAGACCAGATCACCCGCATAGGGATGGCGCGGCGGCACGGGCATGCCCGTGCATGCCTCCGCCACCTGCTTGATGCGGCCCAGGTCGGAGAGGTCGAGCCCGGGATCGACGCCCTGGGTGTACATGTTCAGGGCGAGGGTGACGATGTCCACGTTCCCCGTGCGCTCGCCGTTGCCGAAGAGCGTGCCCTCCACGCGGTCGGCGCCCGCCATCATGGCCAGCTCGGCGGCGGCCACGGCGGTGCCCCGGTCGTTGTGCGGGTGTACCGAGATGATGGCCGAGTCGCGGTCGGCCAGGCCGCGCGCCATCCACTCGATCTGGTCGGCGTGTACGTTGGGCGTCGCCATCTCCACCGTGGCCGGCAGGTTGAGGATCATGGGCGTTTCGGGCGTGGCGCCCCACTCGGCCATGACGGCGTCCGACACGTCGCGGGCGAAGTCCAGCTCCGTGCCCGTGAAGCTCTCCGGCGAGTACTGGAGGGTGACCCGGGTGTTCGTGCGCGTCGCCCGGTCGCGGATGGTGCGCGTGCCGAAGGTGGCGAGGTCGATGATCTCCTGCCGGCCGGCGCCGAACACCACCTCGCGCTGGAGCGTCGAGGTGGGGTTGAAGAGGTGTACGATGGCCTGGTCGGCGCCCTCGATGGCGTCGAAGGTCTTGTCGATGAGTTCCTGGCGCGCCGGGGTCAGCACCTGGATGGTGACGTCCTCGGGGATGAGGCCGTTCTCGATGAGCAGCCGGACGAAGGCGTAGTCCGTCTCCGACGCGGCGGGAAAGCCCACCTCGATCTGCTTCATCCCCATGTCCACCAGCAGGCGGAACAGGCGCTGCTTGGTGTCCGGGCCCATGGGATCGACAAGGGCCTGGTTGCCGTCGCGCAGGTCCACGGCGGCCCAGTAGGGCGCGTGCTGGATGGTCCGGCCGGGCCACTGCCGGTCGGGGAGGTTGACGGTGGGGAAGGGCCGGTACTTGCCGGCGGGGTCCATGTACATGGCGGTCCCTCTCTTGATGCTGCGGGCATGACAGACGCGATTCACGGACGGACGGAATGCCGCGTCATAGTCGAAGGGCCGCGATGGAAAGGATGGGGGGATGGTGCTTCATGGCTCCGCACGGGCGCTGCTTCTTGCGGGAGGGGGACGAGATGTCCCGGAACCGGCGCGTTTCAGGCGTCGGCCGGTAGCAGAAGCTGGCGCAGGGGGGTGTGCGGAACCGTGCTGTGCATCATGGGCGTTACATAACCCGCGGGGCGGCGGATTTCAAGACTCCTTGTCACCGCCCTTGTCGCCGCCGCCCTGCTGCTTCTCGGCGCTCAGGCGGTTCACCTGGTCCTGAAGGGCCTGGATCTGGTCCTGCAATTCGCGGATGGAACCCGCGTTGCCGCCGGTTTCCGGGCCGCCCTGGCCCTGGTCCGCCTGCTGGCGGGCGCGCTCGTCGGCCTCGCCGGCGAAGGGCGAGAACATGCGCACGGCGTTCTCCATCATCTGGACGTTGTGCTTGCTCATCTCCTCCAGCGGGCCGAAGGGAAAGAAGCCGTCCAGGGCGTTCTCCATGTAGGAGCGCATCTGTTCCTGGTTGCGCGTGAAGAGCTGCATGCTCTGTTCCAGGTAGCGCGGCACCAGG
Source organism: uncultured Rhodospirillales bacterium (assembly GCA_913055885.1). Classification (GTDB taxonomy): domain Bacteria; phylum Pseudomonadota; class Alphaproteobacteria; order Rhodospirillales; family CAJXLG01; genus CAJXLG01. Next base: position 4,560 of record CAJXLG010000018.1, on the reverse strand, counting down.
CCCTCCAGGGAATCGCCGTAGAAGGTGATGAGCTGGCGCAGGAAGTTGATGGGCAGCAGGTTCTGGCCCTTGGCCTCCTCCTCGACGATGATCTGGGTGAGGACGGAGCGCGTGATGTCGTCGCCGGACTTGGCGTCATAGACGACGAAGGGCGTGCCCTCCTTCACCATCTGACACAGGTGGTCCAGGGTGACGTAGGAGGAGGTGGCGGTGTTGTACAGCCGCCGGTTGGCGTATTTCTTGATGGTGATGGGGGCGTCCTCGCCCTCGCCCTCCTTGCGGGCGTTGCGGCCGCCCTTGGCACCCGTGTTGTCGGCCATGACGCGGTACCGTTCCCTTGTCCACTGCGAATGGGAGACTTGAGCACAGTTTGCGGGCCAGCGGGCGGGCTTGGCAACCCCTGTTTTCGGCGGGGCGGAATATTGCGCCTCTGCCTCTCTAATCCCGCCGCTCCACCAGCATGCGCTTGATGTGGCCGATGGCCTGCCCGGGATTCAGGCCCTTGGGGCAGGTGTTGGTGCAGTTCATGATGGTGTGGCAGCGGTACAGCCGGAACGGATCGTCCAGCTCGTCCAGGCGCTCGCCCGTGTATTCGTCGCGCGAATCGGCCAGCCAGCGGTACGCCTGCAACAGCACGGCGGGGCCCAGGTAGCGCTCCTCGCTCCACCAGTAGCTCGGGCAGGCCGTCTGGCAGCAGAAGCACAGAATGCATTCCCACAGGCCGTCCAGCATGGCCCGGTCCTCGGGGGACTGCAGGCGCTCGTGGTCGGGCGGCGTGGGGCTGTCCGTCTTGAGCCAGGGCTGGATGGCGGCGTGCTGGGCGTAGGGCTGCGACAGGTCGGGCACCAGGTCCTTGATGACGGGCCGGTGGGGCAGGGGATAAACGGTGACCGCCCCCCTGGAATCGGAAATGGCGCGCAGGCAGGCCAGGGTGTTCACGCCGTCGATGTTCATGGCGCAGGAGCCGCAGATGCCCTCGCGGCAGGAGCGGCGCAGGGTGAGGGTGGGATCCACGTCGCTTTTGATCTTCAACAGGGCGTCCAGGACCATGGGCCCGGTGTCGTCCAGGTCCAGGTGAAAGGTGTCCAGGCGCGGGGTCTCGCCGCTGTCGGGATCGTAGCGGTAGACGCGGAAGGCCTTCACGGTGCCGGCCCCCTCCGGTGCCGGCCAGGTGACACCCTCGCGGATCTTCGAGTTGGCGGGCAGCGTGAACTCGGCCATGACGGGCTCCCTGGTCGGTTAGTAGACGCGCGCCTTGGGCGGGATGTAATCGACGGCGTCGGTGAGGGTGTGGCTGTGTACCGGCCGGTAGGTGATGCGCGTGTCGCCGTTCGGGTCCACCCAGGCGAGGGAGTGCTTCATCCAGCGGTCGTCGTCGCGGTCGGGATGGTCCTCGCGGGCGTGGGCGCCGCGGGTCTCCGTGCGCGCCTCGGCGGAATGCACCGTCGCCCGGGCACAGGCCAGCAGGTTGTCCAGCTCCAGCGCCTCCACCAGGTCGCTGTTCCAGATGCGCGAGCGGTCGCTGATGCGCACGTCGCGCATGGTGTCGTTGATGGCGTCCACCCGCTGGCGCCCGGCGGCCAGGGTCTCCGCCGTGCGGAAGACGGCGGCGTCCTCCTGCATGGCGCGCTGCATGGCCAGCCGCACGCGCGACGACGGCTCGCCGCCGTTGGCCGTGCGGCGGCGCTCGAACCGCTTGAAGGCCTCCGCCGTGGCGCCCCGCGGCAGCGGCGGGTGCTTGGCGAAGGGCGTGATGAGCTCGGCGGCGCGCAGGGCCGCCGCGCGGCCGAACACCACGATGTCCAGAAGGGAGTTGGTGCCCAGGCGGTTGGCCCCGTGCACGGAGACGCTGGCGCATTCGCCCACCGCCATGAGCCCCGGGCACACGGCGTCGGGATCGTCCGTCGTGGGGCGCAGCACCTCGCCGCGGTAGTTGGTGGGGATGCCGCCCATGTTGTAGTGCACCGTGGGCAGGACGGGCACGGGATCGCGCGTGGCATCCACGCCGGAGAAGACCTGCGCCGTCTCCGTGATGCCGGGCAGGCGCTCGTGCAGCACGTCGGGGCCCAGGTGCTCCAGGTGCAGGTCGATGTGGTCGGCGTTGCGGCCGGAACCGCGGCCCTCGCGCATCTCCACGGTCATGGCGCGGCTCACCACGTCGCGCGAGGCCAGGTCCTTGGCGTTGGGGGCGTAGCGCTCCATGAAGCGCTCGCCGTCCTTGTTGGTGAGGTAGCCGCCCTCGCCCCGGGCGCCCTCCGTGATGAGGCAGCCGGCGGGGAAGATTCCCGTGGGGTGGAACTGGACGAACTCCATGTCCTGCAGCGGCAGGCCGGCGCGCGCCACCATGCCGTTGCCGTCGCCCGTGCAGGTGTGGGCGGAGGTGCAGGAGAAATAGGCGCGGCCGTAGCCGCCCGTGGCCAGGATGACCATGTGCGCCTTGAAGACGTGGATGGCCCCGTCGTCCAGGTTCCACGCCACGACGCCGCGGCACGCGCCCTCGTCGTCCATGATGAGATCGAGGGCGAAGAACTCGATGAAGAACTCCGCCTTGTGCTTGAGGGACTGCTGATAGAGCGTGTGCAGGATGGCGTGGCCGGTGCGGTCGGCGGCGGCGCAGGCGCGCTGCACGGGCGCCTCGCCGAAGTTCTTCATGTGGCCGCCGAAGGGCCGCTGGTAGATGGTGCCGCGGTCGGTGCGGGAGAAGGGCACGCCCAGGTGCTCCAGCTCGTGCACGGCGGGGATGGCCTCGCGGCACATGTACTCGATGGCGTCCTGGTCGCCCAGCCAGTCGGAGCCCTTGACCGTGTCGTACATGTGCCAGCGCCAGTCGTCCTCGCCCATGTTGCCCAGCGCGGCGGAAATTCCGCCCTGGGCGGCGACGGTGTGGCTGCGCGTGGGGAACACCTTGGAGATGCACGCGGTCTTCAGGCCGTTCTCGACGCAGCCCAGCGTGGCGCGCAGGCCGGAGCCGCCGGCGCCAACGACGACCACATCGTAGGTGTGGTCGATGACAGGATACGCCGTATCGCCGATGCCGGGCGCGGGCCAGGGCCGGCCGTGACCGTTCGTCCGGGCGTGACCGTTGCTTGTGCCGTTGCCGGCTCGGGTCGTGTTCATGGATGCCTCATGCGCCGAACAGGATGGACAGCACCGCCAGCACGCCGGTCAGGCTCAGCACGATCGCGAGCGCCTTGATGGCGATGATGGCGGCGAACTTGGTCGCCTCGTGGTGGACGTAGTCCTCCACCACCACCTGCAAACCCAGGTGGGCGTGGTAGAACACCGTGGCGATCAGCAGGACCAGCAGCCCCGCCACAAGTGGCGAGCCGATCCAGGCCTGCACCGCGACGTAGTCCGCCCCGGCCATGGCCACCATCGAGGCGACGAACCACACGACCAGTGGCACCAGCGCCAGGGCCGAAAGGCGCTGCGACCACCAGTGCGTCGTCCCATCCTTCGCCGAGCCCAGGCCGCGTGCGCGGGCCATGGGCGAGCGCATCGACGTCATTGTGTGTATCTCCCCCTTTCGGGTGCGCGGCCGGACCCTAAAGCAGCGCCAGGCCGGCGCCCCACGCGCCGGCGGTGAGCAGCACAGCGCCGATCAGCACCGCGACGCCGCTTCGGTAGACGTTGGCCAGCTCGAAGCCGTAGCCGGCGTCCCAGAACAGGTGCCGGATGCCGTTGCACAGATGATAGAACAGGCTCAGCGACCAACCGGCGAGCACGACGTAGCCCACGGGCGAGCCCAGGAAACCCTGTACCATGGCGAACGCCGATGGCCCCGCAGCCGCGGCGACCAGCCACCACGTCAATAGCGCCGTCCCCAGCGCGTTGATCACGCCGGTCATGCGATGGAATATCGACAGCGCCGAGGTGAGCTGCGGGCGGTAAACCTGAAGGTGCGGCGACAGCGGACGACTGCTGCTCACGACAATGCCTCCCTATCCCGCGGCGCCGGCGCGCGGCCGGTCGCCGGTCACGCTGCGCAGCAGCAACAACCTGATGTTGCTCTGACATAGACGGCGCTGCGCGCCGAGTCAACGATGCCCCGGCCGTGTCGCTGCGGTGCACAGCCGCGCGGCGTGTGCGCCCGGCGACGGCTGGGAACGCGGCTCAGCGGCGTGCTGTACCACCGTAGATGCGGCGCACGATCCGGCTGCGCAGGCGCTCGGCGAGCGCGCCCAGGAGCAGGCCGGCGAAGGGATTGACCGCCACGGTCATGCTGGCCGTCGCCGCGATCACCGGCCAGCACGACGGCTTGCAATCGAACAGGCGCCGCGTCATCGCCAGCTCGCCCGCCGCGACGAGGAGCAGCGCCCCCAGGGCGGCCGTGGGGACGGCACCCAGCAGGTCCAGCGCGACCGCCGCCGGCAGCAGGCCCAGCGCCAGCAGTACGAGCCCGAGCAGCAGCGGTGCAGTGCCGCTGCGCGCGCCGAAGCGGTGGTGCGCGGCGAGGCCGCCCGCGCCGTGGCACATGGGCAGGGCGCCCAGGGGCACCAGGAGCAGGTTGGCCAGCCCGCTGGAGATCGACAGGCGCGGCGTGGTCACGTGCGCCGCGCG
>CAJXLG010000017.1 GCA_913055885.1 uncultured Rhodospirillales bacterium | reverse complement strand
ACTGTAAACCCCACCGGGAGCAAGACCGAGTAGGGGCGGCGTGCCGGCCGGCTTCCGAGTCGGCCGGCGGGTGGGTTCCCGCACCGCCGCCCGGGTAGAGTCGCGCGAGGCGTCCGGCAACGGGCGTCCCAGACGAATGGCCATCGCCCGTCCCATGCGGGACGGGAACAGAACCCGGCTTACAGGCCGTCTGGCCCCCGCCTTCCCATCCCGCGCCCATCCGCCCTCCCATGCCCACCCAGCGGCCCGCGCGGTGGACCTCCATGGCCCGTGGGTCGGCATCGGCCGGCGTCCGCCCATGCCGTCCCATGCGGCGCCCCCGCGCCCGGCCCCGTCCCATGCCATCCCATGACGCGCCCGCCCCAGAGGCCGTTTTTCCTGGTCTGTTCCGTCCGCAGGAACGTTAAGAGAACATTGCGGGAACACAATTTTAAGCATCTTGTGCCGTTTTCGAGTCTTCCCCGGCTTCCCGGGATTTTTGTGTTCTCGTATGAACACTTACAAACCGATTCTTAACGCTTCTATACTACTGCTGTGATCCATATCATTACTCGCCCGCGGCGTTGACGCCCATAATCGCCCATGCTATCCCATAGCAGACCATCACCCACCGGCTGCCGGCTTCAGGGGAGCGTTCACGGCGTCGGCAGGGGAGGAAAGGTGGGGGTCTACGGCCGTGAAACAGCTGTTCCTGTCCACGTACGAGAACAAGGTGGATAAGAAGGGGCGGGTCTCCGTCCCTTCCGCCTACCGGAACGTGCTGGCGGAACAGAGCTTTCCCGGCGTCGTCGCCTACCGCTCCTACGCCAACGAAGCGATCGAGTGCTGTGGCATGGACCGCATGGAAAAGCTCAGCGAAAACATCGACGAGCTGGACTGGTTCTCCGAGGAGCAGGACGACCTGGCGACCATCATCTTCGCCGACGCCCACCAGCTCGCCTTCGACCCCGAGGGCCGCATCCAGCTCCCCCAGATCCTCATGGACCATGCCGGCATCACCGATCGCGCGTCCTTCGTGGGCAAGGGCAAGACGTTCCAGATCTGGGACCCGGCGCGCTTCGCGGCCTATCAGGAGGCCGCCCGCGAGCGCGCCCGCAAACAGGGCCGCACCCTGCCCGGCGGCAAAGGGGAGGCGGAGAAATGACCCTGCGTCCCATGCCCGCCCATAAGACGCCCACGCCGCGCCGGGCGCCGGAGACGGGGGGCGGCGGCACCGCCCACCGGCCGGTGATGCTGGACCGCGTCCTCGACCGCCTGGCCCCGCGCCCGGGCGGCGTCTACGTGGACGGCACCTACGGCGGCGGCGGCTACAGCGACGCCATCCTGGAGTCGGCCGGGGGCGTGGTGGTGCACGCCTTCGACCGCGATCCCGCCGCCATCGCCCGGGCCGAATCGACCGCCGCCGCCCGCGACGGCCGCCTCGTTCCCCACCATGCCCGTTTCGGGACCATGGACACGGTGCTGCGCGCCGCCGGCGTGCCCGGGGTGGACGGCGTATGCCTGGACCTCGGCCTGTCGTGGGACCAGCTCATCGACGCCGAGCGCGGCTTTTCCTTCCGCGCCGACGGACCGCTGGACATGCGCATGGACGGCACGGACGCCGGCGGCCCCACCGCCGCCGACCTGGTCAACACGGCCACGGAAAAGGATCTGGCCGATATCCTCTACCGCTACGGCGAGGAGCGCCGCGCCCGCCGGGTGGCGCGCGCCATCGCCCGCGAGCGGCCCATCCACGGCGCCCACGCCCTGGCCGGGCTCGTCCGCCGCGTGGTGCCGCGCGCCCGCGACGGCATCGACCCGGCGACGCGCACCTTTCAGGCCCTGCGCATCTGGGTGAACGACGAGGTGGGCGAGCTGCGGCGCGGCCTGGCCGCCGCCGAGCGCATCCTTGAGCCGGGCGGCCACCTCGCCGTGGTCAGCTTCCATTCCCTGGAGGACCGCACGGTGAAGGGATTCCTGCGCAGGCGGGCCGGCCAGGGGCCGCGGGCCTCGCGCCATTCGCCGGCCGCCGTCGCCGGCAACAACGGCACGGCGCGCGCCGCCAGCTTCCGCCTGCTGTCGCGCCGGCCGGAGCAGCCCGACGACGACGCCGTGGCCGCCAACCCGGCGACGCGCTCGGCGCGCCTGCGCGCCGCCGAGCGTACCGACGCCCCGGCGTGGCCCGAGGACGAACCGGATGCCGAGGGAGGCCGGCCATGATGCGCCTGCTCACGGTTTTCTGGCTGGTGCTCGCCATCGCCCTGGGCACGGGAGTCTTCGTCCTGAAGTACGAGGTGCAGGCGCGCGAGGCCGAGCTTGCCGCGCTGGACGACGCCCTGGGGGCCAGCCGCCGCCAGGTGCACATGCTGCAGGCCGAATGGGCCCACCTCACCGCGCCCGACCGCCTGCACCGCCTGGCCGACCGGTTCCTCACCCTGACGCCGGTGCAGCCGGCCCAGGTCACCACCCTGGCCGCCGTGCCGCGCCCGGGGGACAGCGGCCCGCGCGGCCTGCCCGTGCCGCGCGTCAAGCCGGCCCCCGGCCACCGCGCCGCGGCCCGCCGGAAGCCCGTTGAACTCGCCGAAAGCGGAGGCGGACGATGACCCGGGACCTGCTCTCCCGCATCCGCCGCGACGGCGCCGAGCCGCCCGCCGAACACCAGCGCCTCGACGGCGCCGGGCGGGCGCGCGTCGCCACCGGGCACCTGCGGCTCATGGTGCTGCTGGGGGTGTTCACCGTGGTCTTCACCGCCATCGCCGGGCGCCTCACGGACGTTTCCGTGCTCAACGCCGACACGGGCCGCATCGCGGCACGCGACGGCGGGGCCCGGGCGGACGGTCCCGGGCGCGCCGGCATCCGCGACCGCAACGGCCTGGTGCTGGCCACCAACGTGCCCACGCGCCACCTCTACGCCCGGCCGCGCCGCATCGATCACCCGGCGCGCGTGGCCCGCCGCCTGGTGGCCGTGCTGCCCTCCCTGGACCGGCACACCGTGCGGGCGAAGCTGGAATCGGGGCGCGCCTTCGTCTACGTCAAGCGCAACCTCACCCCCGCCCGGGTGGAAGCGGTGAACGCCCTGGGCAACCCCGCCCTCCGTTTCGAGAAGGCGGAGCGCCGGGTCTATCCGCGCGGCCGGCTCGCCACGCACCTCCTGGGGCTCACGGACGTGGACAACCGCGGCATCGCCGGCCTGGAACAGGCCTACGGCGAGCGCCTGCGCGAACAGCACGCCCCCCTGCGCCTGACCCTGGACGCCCGCGTGCAGAGCATCCTGCGCACGGAGCTTGCCAGGGCGCGCGAGACCTTCAAGGCCAGGGGCGCCGCCGGCGTGGTGCTGGACGTTGATTCCGGGGCCGTGCGCGCCCTGGTGTCGCTGCCCGATTACGACGCCAACCGGCCCGGCGCCGTGGGCCCGGCGGCGCGCTTCAACCACGCCACGCTGGCCACCTACGAAATGGGCTCCACCTTCAAGCTGTTCAACACGGCGGTGGCCCTGGACAACGGCGTGGTGGGCCTGCGCGACGGCTACGACGCGTCGCAGCCCCTGCGCGTGGCCAGCTACACCATCCACGACTTCCACGCCCAGGACCGCTGGCTCTCGGTGCCCGAGATCCTCATCCACTCATCCAACATCGCCTCCGCCAAGATGGCGCGCGACGTGGGCACCGACCGCCAGCGCGCCTTCCTGGCGGACCTGGGCCTGCTGGACACCCTGCCCGCGAACCTGCCCGAGCTGGGCGAGCCGCAGGTGCCCAGCCCGTGGCGGCCCATCAACACCATGACCATCGCCTACGGCCACGGCGTGGCGGTGACGCCGCTGCACATGGCGGCCGGCGTGGCGGCCCTGGTGAACGGCGGCACGTGGCACGCGCCCCACTTCGTCAAGGGCGCCGACACCCCGGCGCCGCGCGACGTCCTGTCGCCCGCCACATCCGACAAGATGCGCCGCCTCATGCGCCTCGTGGTCACCAAGGGCACCGGCGGCAAGGCCGGCGCCCCGGGCTACATCGTGGGCGGCAAGACGGGCACGGCGGAAAAGCCGGGCGAGGCGGGCGACTACGGCCAGACGCCGCTGGTCTCCTCCTTCGTCGGGGCCTTCCCCATGCACGACCCGGAACACGTGGTCTTCGTCCTCCTGGACGAGCCCGTGGGGACGGAAGCGACCTACGGCTACGCCACGGGCGGCTGGACCGCCGCCCCGGTGGTGCGCCGCTTCATCGAGCGGGCCGCGCCACTCCTGGGGGTCGCCCCGGTGTCGCCGGACGCCCCGGCGGTGAAGGAGGCGGTCGGCCTGGACGTGGACGTGCGGAGGCCCGAAGTTGCGTCTTTCTGATCTGCTGGACGAGGGAGCACCGAGCACCATGCACGGGCCGCTCAAGGGCGACACACGGATCACCGGCCTGACCGCCGACTCGCGGTCGGTGGAATCCGGTATGCTGTTCGCCGCGCTCCCCGGCAGCAACGCGGACGGCCGGGCGTGGATGGACGACGCCCTGGCCCGCGGAGCGGCCGCGGTCCTGGCCCCGGAGGACACCCCCCTCGCCGGCGACGCCGGCACCCCGCGGCCGCTCCTCACCGATCCCGAGCCGCGCCGCCGGCTGGCGCTCATGGCGGCGCGCTTCCATCACGACCAGCCGGAGACGGTGGCCGCCGTCACCGGCACCGACGGCAAGTCCTCCACCGTGGGCTTCACCCGCCAGATGTGGCAGGCCCTCGGCCACACGGCGGCGAGCCTGGGGACTCTTGGTCCTGACAGCCCACCCCGCCCTGATGGCCCGCCCCGCCCTGATGGCCCGCCCCGCCCTGACGGCCCGCCCCGCCGGGAAACGGCCGGGCAGGACCCCCTGCCCGCCCGCGACAGCATGACCACGCCGGACCCGGTGACGCTGCACCGCCTGCTCGCCGAGCTTGCCCACGACGGCGTGGACCATCTGGCGATGGAGGCGTCCAGCCACGGCCTCGCCCAGTTCCGCCTGGACGGCGTGCGCCTGAAGGCGGCCGCCTTCACCAACCTGACGCGCGAGCACCTGGACTACCACGGCGGCTTCACCGCCTATCGGGCGGCCAAGCTGCGTCTCTTCGGCGAGGTGCTGGACCCCGCCGGCACCGCCGTGATCAACGCCGACGCCCGGGAGAGCCCGGCCGTCATGGAGGCGGTCCGCCAGCGCGGCGCGCGCCTGTTCACCGTGGGGGAGGCGGGCAACACCGTCCGCCTGGCGGCGCGCCAACCCACGCCCGCCGGCCAGACCCTCACCCTGGACGTGCAGGGAGACCGTTTTGTCGTCCACGTGCCCCTGGTGGGCGGCTTCCAGGCGGCCAACGCCCTGGTCGCCCTGGGGCTGGTGCTGGCCTGCGGCGCCGACCGGGACGCGGCGGTGAACACCCTCGCCGCCCTCGCCGGGGTGCGCGGCCGGCTGGAGCGCGTCGCCACCGCCGCCCGGGGCGCGCCGGTGTTCATCGACTACGCCCACACCACGGGCGCCCTGGAGACGGTGCTGCGCGCCCTGCGGCCGCACGCCGGGGGCAACCTCGTGGTGGTCTTCGGCGCCGGCGGCGACCGCGATCCCGGCAAGCGGCCGGCCATGGGCCGGGTCGCCGCCGACCTGGCGGAGCGCGTCATCGTCACCGACGACAACCCGCGCGGCGAGGACCCGGAGGCCATCCGCGCCGCCGTCCTGGAGGGCTGCCCCGACGCGGCGGTGGCGGGCGACCGCGAGGAGGCCATCGCCCGCGCCCTGGACGGCCTGGGCCCCGACGACGTTCTGCTCATCGCCGGCAAGGGCCACGAGACGGGCCAGGTGCGCGGCGACACGGTGCATCCCTTCGACGACGCCGAGGCGGCGCGCCGCCTGGCGGCCGAGCGCGGCGGAGGCGAACCATGATCGACGGCCTGGGTGCCCTGTGGACCGCGGCCGAGGCGGCCGCCGCCACCGGCGGCCGGGCGGCCGGCGACTGGCTGGCCACGGGCGTCGCCATCGACAGCCGGAGCGTCCGCCCGGGCGACCTGTTCGTCGCCCTGCGCGGCCCCAACCGCGACGGCCACGCCTTCGCCGGCGCCGCCCTGGAGGCGGGCGCCGCGGCCGTGGTGCTGGACCATCTGCCCGAGGATGTTTCGGTGCGCGGCCCGCGCCTCATGGTGGCCGACACGCGCGACGCCCTGGAGGCCCTGGCGGCGCGCGCCCGGGCGCGTTCGGCGGCGCGCCTGGTGGCCGTGACGGGCAGCGTGGGCAAGACCTCCACCAAGGAGATGCTGCGCCTGGCGCTGGGCGCGTGCGGCACCGTCCACGCCACCGAGGGCAACCTGAACAACCAGTGGGGCCTGCCCCTGAGTCTGGCGCGCCTGCCGCGCGGCGCGCGCTACGCCGTGCTGGAGATGGGCATGAACCACGCCGGCGAGATCGCCCCCCTGTCGCGCCTGGCGAAGCCCGACGTGGCGGTCATCACCACGGTGGACCGGGTGCACAGCGCCCACTTCGACAGCGTGGACGCCATCGCCGACGCCAAGGCGGAGATCTTCGCCGGCCTGGCGCCCCGCGGCGGCGCCGTCATCCACGCCGACATCCCCCAGGCGGGACGCCTGGTCGAGGCGGCGCACGCCGCCGGCGCCGGCCGCGTGCTCACCTTCGGCCGGGCCGCCGATGCCGACGCCCGGCTGGTGAACGTCGAGACGGGCGCCGGGGGCACCCGCGTCCAGGCCGAGGTGGACGGCCGCAGCCTGACGTGGACGGTGGGCATGACGGGCCTGCCCGCCGCCCTCAACAGCCTGGCGGCGGTGACCGCCGCCTGCGCCGCGGGCGCCGATCCCATGACGGCGTCGGCCGCCCTGGCCGATGCCGAGCCGCCGCGCGGGCGCGGCCGCCACCTGCGCGTGGCGGTGCCGGGCGGCACGGCCACCCTGGTGGACGATGCCTACAACGCCAGCCCGGCCTCCATGCGCGCCGCCCTGGACACCCTGGGCCGCCTGCTGCCCACGGGCGACGGCCGGCGCGTCGCCGTGCTGGGCGACATGCTGGAGCTGGGCGACGACGCCCCGGCGCACCACCGCGACCTGGCCGACGCCCTGGTCACGGCCGGCGCCGCCCCCGTCTTCACGGCGGGACCGCTCATGGCCCATCTGGCGGAGGCGCTGCCCGAGGGCCGGCGCGGCGCCCATGCCGACAGCGTGGACGCGCTCATCACCGCCCTGCGGCGCGGCCTGCGCCCGGGCGACGTCATCCTGGTGAAGGGATCCGCCGGCAGCCGCATGAGCGCGGTGGTGGACGCGCTCGCCGGCGATTCCGGCGAACAGGCGTGAGGGGGCGACGACGGATGCTGCACAACCTTCTCTACCCGCTCGCCGACGAGTTCCAGCTCTTCAACCTGTTCCGGTACCTGACGTTCCGGACGGGCGGGGCCATCATGACGGCGCTCATCATCAACTTCCTGGTGGGCCCGCCCGTCATCCGCTGGCTCAAGGCGAAACAGAACGAGGGCCAGCCCATCCGCGACGACGGGCCGGAGGGGCACCTCATCACCAAGCAGGGCACCCCCACCATGGGCGGCGTGCTCATCCTCATCGGGGTGACCGTCGCCACCATCCTGTGGGCGGACGTGACCAATCCCTTCGTCTGGGCGGTGCTGCTGGTGACGGTGGGCTACGGCGGGCTCGGCTTCACGGACGACTACCTGAAGGTGACGCGGCGCAACCACCGCGGCCTGCCCGGCAGGCTCAAGCTCCTGGGCCAGACGGTGCTGGCCCTGGTGGCGGCGTGGCTCATCGTCCAGAACACGCCCGGCGACCTGGCAACACACCTCGCCTTCCCCTTCTTCAAGGACGTGCTCCTGAACCTGGGGTGGGGTTTCTTCCTGCTGGCCCTCCTGGTGACGGTGGGCGCCTCCAACGCCGTCAACCTGACGGACGGCCTGGACGGCCTGGCCATCGTGCCCGTCATGATCGCCGCCGGGGTCTTCGGCTTCATCGCCTATCTCGTGGGGAACGCCGTCTTCGCCGACTACCTTCAGCTCCACCACGTGCCCGGCACGGGCGAGCTGGCGGTTTTCTGCGGCGCGCTGCTGGGCGCCGGGCTGGGCTTCCTGTGGTACAACGCGCCGCCCGCCATGGTCTTCATGGGCGACACGGGCTCGCTGGCCATGGGCGGCGCCCTGGGCGCCATCTCGGTGGCCACCAGGCACGAGCTGGTGCTTGCCATCGTGGGCGGCCTGTTCGTCCTGGAGACGGTTTCCGTGATGGCGCAGGTGGCTTCCTACCGCCTGACGGGGCGGCGGATCTTCCGCATGGCGCCGCTGCACCACCACTTCGAGCAGAAGGGATGGCCGGAATCCACCATCGTCATCCGCTTCTGGATCATCGCCTTCATCCTGGCGCTGATCGGCCTGTCCACGCTGAAGTTGAGGTGACGGCGATGGCGACGGTGCCCCTGCCCGCCCATCGGGACGTGCCCGTGGTGGTCCTCGGCCTGGGCCGCTCCGGGCTGGCGGCGGCGGAAGCCCTCGCCGCCGCGGGGGCGCGCGTCCAGGTGTGGGACGACAACCCGGAACCGCGCCGCGCGGCGGCGGACCGGGGCTTCACCGTGACGGCGCCGGACGCCGTGGCCTGGGACGCCACCCACCGCCTGGTGATGAGCCCCGGCATCCCCCTCCCCCATCCCGAGCCGCATCCCGCCGTGCGCCACGCCCGCGCCCACGGGGTGCCGGTGACCTGCGACGTGGAGCTGCTGTGGGAAGCGCGGCCGGAGGCCACCTTCGTCGGCGTCACGGGCACCAACGGCAAATCCACCACCACGGCGCTCATCGGCCACCTGCTGACGGCCGCCGGCCGGCGCGTGGCGGTGGGCGGCAACCTGGGCCGGCCCGCCCTCACCCTCGACCCCCTGGGCGCCGGCGACGTCTACGTCCTGGAGCTGTCCTCCTACCAGCTCGACCTTCTGGACCGCGCCGTCATGGACGTGGCCGTGCTCACCACCATCACGCCCGACCACCTGGACCGGCACGGCGGCATGGAAGGCTACGTCACCGCCAAGCGCCGCATCTTCCGGGGCGGGGCGCGGCCGCAGACCTTCGTGGTGGGCACGGACGACCCGTACAGCACGGCCATCGCCGAGGACCTGGCGCCGGGCGGCAGCCACCGCCTGGAACGCATCTCCGGTCATCACGCCGAGCCCGGCGGCGTCGCCGTGGTGGACGGGGTGCTCACCGACCACGGCGCGGCGGCGGCCGACCTCACGGACGTTGCCACCCTGCCCGGGCCCCACAACGGCCAGAACGCCGCGGCGGCGTGGGCGGCCGCACGCGCCCTGGACGCCCCGCGCGACACCCTGGCGGCGGCCCTCAAGCAGTTCCCCGGCCTGGCCCACCGCCAGGAGATGGTGGACACGGTGGACGGCGTGCTGTTCGTCAACGACAGCAAGGCGACCAACGCCGAGGCGGCGGCCACCGCCGTGGCCTGCTACGACGGCGTCTACTGGATCGGCGGAGGCCGGCCGAAGGAAGGCGGCCTGGAGGCCCTGCGGCCGTGGTTCGGCCACATCCGCCGCGCCTTCCTCATCGGCGAGGCGGAAGGGGATTTCGCCGCCGTCCTGGCGAACGCCGGCGTGCCGGCGGAACGCTGCGGCGACCTGGCGACGGCGGTGGACCACGCCCACGCCGCCGCGCGCGCCGACACCCGGTCGCGCCCGGTGGTCCTGCTTTCGCCGGCGTGCGCCTCCTTCGACCAGTACAGCGACTTCGCCGCCCGCGGCGACGCCTTCAGGGCGCGCGTCACCGCGCTTCCCGGCCACCATGCGGAAAGGGAGGCGTCATGACGGGCTTCGCCGGTTTCGGCCGCACGGATACCAGCATCCTGGGCAACTGGTGGTGGACGGTGGACCGCTGGACCCTGGGGGCCGTGGCCGTCCTGGTGGGCGCCGGCGTGCTCCTGAGCCTGGCCGCCAGCCCGCCCGTGGCCGAGGACCTGGGCCTGGGGCGCTATCACTTCGTGCGCCGCCACCTGATGTACCTGCCCATGGTGGCCGTGGCCATGGTGGCGCTGTCCACCCTGACGCCCACCTGGGTGCGGCGCGCGGGCACCATCGGCTTCCTTGTGGCGCTCGCCCTGACGGCCGCCACCCTGGTGGTGGGCTATCAGGTCAAGGGGGCGTCGCGCTGGATCCCCCTGGGCGGCTTCACCCTGCAGCCCGCCGAGATCCTCAAGCCCACCTTCGCCGTCGCCGTGGCCTGGCTGCTCACGGCATGGCGCGACGGCCGGCTGCCCCACGGCGGCTGGATCACCACCGGGCTCATGGCCCTGTGCGCCGCCCTGCTGCTGTCCCAGCCCGACGTGGGGCAGACGGGGCTCATGGGGGTGATCTGGTTCAGCGAGTTCTTCCTGGCGGGCCTGTCCGTGCACGGGGTGCTGGCCATCGTGCTGGCCGGGCTGGGCGGCCTGGGGCTGCTCTACTACAGCATGCCGCACGTGCACGAGCGCATCGCCACCTTCATCGACCCGGCCAACGGCCTGCCCTACCAGGTGCAGACGGCCGTGCGCGCCTTCGGCGACGGCGGCCTGTTCGGCGTGGGCCCGGGCGAGGGGCGCGTCAAGGAGGTGCTGCCCGACGCCCACACGGACTTCATCTTCGCCGTGGCGGGCGAGGAGTTCGGCCTGGTGGCGTGCCTGCTGCTGGTGGGCGTCTACGCCTTCATCGTGGTGCGCGGCTTCCAGCGCCTGCAGCGCGAGCACGACCTCTTCATCCTGCTGGCGGCGGGCGGCCTGCTGGTGCAGTTCGGCGTGCAGGCGGCCATCAACATGGCCTCCACCGTGGCCCTCATGCCGCCCAAGGGCATGACCCTGCCGTTCGTCTCCTACGGCGGGTCGTCCATGCTGGGCATGGCCGTGACCATGGGCTTCCTGCTGGCGCTGACGCGCCGCCGGTCGGGCGAACAGCCGGGGAGGATGCCATGACGGACGCGACCACGCCCCTCATCCTCCTGGCGGCCGGCGGCACCGGCGGGCACGTCTTCCCCGCCGAGGCCGTGGCGGCGGAGCTCCTGGCGCGCGGCCACCGCCTGGCGCTGGTGACGGACCGGCGCGGCGCGGCCATGGGCGGCGCCCTGGGACAACTGCCCACCCACCCGGTGCGGGCCGGCGGCATCGCCGGCCTGGGCGCCGGGCGCCGCATCCTGGCCGTGGGCGAGCTGGCCTGGGGCACGGCCCAGGCGTTCCGCCTCATCCGCCGGCTGCGGCCGGGTGTGGTGGCGGGTTTCGGCGGCTACGCCTCCGTGCCGCCGGTGGCCGCCGCCCTGCTGGCGCGCCGGCCCACCCTCATCCATGAGCAGAACGCCGTGCTGGGCCGCGCCAACCGGCTGTTCGCCGGCCACGTGGACCGCGTCGCCCTGTCGCTGGAACGCTCCACCGGCCTGTCGGCGGCGGCCCGGGCGCGCGCGGTGCACACGGGCATGCCCGTGCGCCCCGCCGTGGCGGCCGTGCGCGACGCCCCCTATCCGGAACCCGACATGGAGGGGCCGCTGCGCCTGCTGGTGGTGGGCGGCAGCCAGGGCGCCCGCGTGTTCAGCGACGTCATCCCGGCGGCGGTGGGCCGGCTGCGGCCGGACCTGCGCCGGCGCCTGCACGTGGTGCAGCAGGCCCGGCCGGAGGACGTGGACCGCACGCGCGCCGCCTACGAGGAGGCCGGCGTGGCCGCCGACACCCGCCCGTTCATCGACGACCTGCCGGACCGCCTGGCGGCGGCGCACCTGGTGATCGGGCGCGCCGGCGCCTCGACGCTGGCCGAGGTGACCACCGTGGGCCGGCCGGCCATCCTGGTGCCCTTTCCCTACGCCGCCGACGACCACCAGCGCGCCAACGCCCAGGCGCTGGACGAAGCGGGCGGCGGCTGGCTCCTGCCCCAGGACACCTTCACCGCCGACACCCTGGCGGGGCGCCTGCAGGACCTTCTGGACATGCCCACCAGCCTGACCAAGGCGGCGGCCTGCGCCCGGGCCGTGGGCCGGCCCGATGCCGCCCGCGCGCTGGCCGACCACATCACCGCCCTGGCGCGCGGCGAGGCCGCGCCCGCCGGCACGACGGAGGAGGCGGCGCCATGAGGGAAATGCCACTGGACATCGGGACGCTGCACTTCGTGGGCATCGGCGGCATCGGCATGAGCGGCATCGCCGAGGTGCTTCACAATCTGGGCTACAGCGTCCAGGGCTCCGACCAGAACGAGAGCGCCAACGTGGAGCGCCTGCGCGCCATGGGCATCCCCGTGACCATCGGCCATGCCGCCGCCAACGTGGCGGATGCCGGCGTGGTGGTGGTCTCCACCGCGGTGGGCGGAGAGAATCCGGAAGTCGCCGCCGCCCGCGACGCCTTCAAGCCCGTCGTGCGGCGGTCCGAGATGCTGGCCGAGCTGATGCGGCTCAAGTGGACCGTGTCGGTGGCCGGCACCCACGGCAAGACCACCACCACCTCCCTGGTGGCGGCGCTCCTGGACGCCGCCGACCTGGACCCCACGGTCATCAACGGCGGCATCATCAACGCCCTGGGCACCAACGCCCGCCTGGGCTCGGGCGACTGGATGGTGGTGGAGGCCGACGAGTCCGACGGCACCTTCCTGCGCCTGCCGTCGGTCATCGCCGTGGTGACCAACATCGACCCGGAGCACGTGGAGCACTACGGCGACTTCGACACCCTGCGCGAGGCGTTCCGCACCTTCGTGGAGAGCATCCCCTTCTACGGCTTCGCCGTGATGTGCATCGACCACCCCGAGGTGCAGGCCCTCCTGCCCGATCTGCGCGACCGCCGGGTGCTCCCCTACGGCCTCAGCCCCCAGGCGGGCGTGCGCGCCGTGAACATCGAGGTGACGGGCGGGGGCACCCGCTTCGACATCCACCACACGGACCGCGCCAGCGGCACGCGGCGGGAGATCGCCGACCTGCACCTGCCCATGTTCGGCGAGCACAACGTGCAGAACGCCCTCGCCGCCATCGCCGTGGCGCTGGAGATGGGCCTTCCCGGCGACGTCATCCGGCGCGGCCTGGCCGGCTTCGGCGGCGTCAAGCGGCGCTTCACCCGCACCGGCGAACACGACGGCGTCACCGTGATCGACGACTACGGCCATCATCCCGTGGAGATCGCCAGCGTGCTGAAGGCGGCGCGCACCGTCACCGAGGGCCGCGTCATCGCCGTCATGCAGCCGCACCGCTACAGCCGCCTGCAGGCGCTGTTCGAGGACTTCTGCACGTGCTTCAACGACGCCGACACGGTGGTGGTGGCCGCGGTCTATCCGGCGGGCGAGGCCCCCATCGAGGGCATCGACCGCGACGCCCTGGTGGCGGGCCTGCGCGAGCACGGCCATCAGCGCGTGGTGCCCCTGGACTCGCGCGACGCGCTGCCCGGGCTCATCCGCCGCCTGGCCCGGCCCGGCGACACGGTGCTGTGCCTGGGCGCCGGCAGCATCTCCCAGTGGGCCAACGCCCTGCCGGAGGAACTCCGGGCGCTGGCCGAGGCCGACAGCGAGAACCGGCGGGACGACCGCCGGGAGGAGGGCGCATGACACCCGTTACGCCCCTGGTGGAACGGCCCCTCATCGACCGCCTGCCGCCGGTGCGCGGCCGGCTCACGGCGGACGCGCCGCTGGACCGCCTGACGTGGCTGCGCGTCGGCGGCCCGGCGGAGGTCCTGTTCCGCCCCGCCGACATGGCCGACCTCCAGGCCTTTCTCGCGGCGCGACCGGCCGACGTGCCCTTCACGGTGCTGGGCGTGGGCTCCAACGTGCTGGTGCGCGACGGCGGCGTGCCCGGCGTGGTGATCCGCCTGGGCGCGCCCTTCGCCGCCGTGCGCCGCACGGACGACGGCATCGCCGCGGGCGGCGCCGCCCTCGACCTCAACGTCGCCCTGGCGGCGCGCGACGCCGGCCTGGGCGGGCTCACCTTCCTGGCCGGCATCCCGGGGACCATCGGCGCCGCCGTGCGCATGAACGCGGGCGCCCACGGCACCGAGGTGAAGGACGTCATCACGGGCACCGAGGCGGTGGACCCCGAGGGCCGGCAGCACCGCCTGGCCCCCGCCGACCTGGGGCTGGGCTACCGCAGCTCGGCGCTGCCCGGGGACTGGATCATCACCGGCGCCACCTTCCGGGGAACGCCGGAAGCCCCCGACACCATCCGCCGGCGCATGGCGGACGAAAAGGCGAAGCGCGAGGCGGCCCAGCCCACGGGCTGCGCCACGGCCGGCTCCACCTTCGCCAATCCGCCCGGCCAGCGCGCCTGGGAGCTCATCGAGGCGGCGGGCTGCCGCGGCCTGGCGGCGGGCGGCGCCATGATCTCGGAGAAGCACGCCAACTTCATCATCAACACCGGCGGCGCCACCGCCGCCGACGTGGAAAGCCTGGGCGAGACGGTGCGCCGCCGCGTGCTGGACACGTGCGGCGTGGCCCTGCGCTGGGAGGTGCGCCGCCTGGGCGTGGAGCGCGACGCGGGAGGCAGGCCATGACGCGCACCGTGGCGGTCCTCATGGGCGGCATCTCCAGCGAGCGCGAGGTCTCCCTCGTGACGGGCGAGGCGTGCGCCGCCGCCCTGGCGCGCCTGGGCTGGCGCGTGGCGCGCATCGACGCCGGGCCGGACACCCGCGCCCTGGTGGCCGACCTGCAGGACGCCGCCCCCGACGTGGTGTTCAACGCCCTGCACGGCCGCTTCGGCGAGGACGGCTGCGTGCAGGGCGTGCTGGAACTCCTGGGCGTGCCCTACACCCACTGCGGCGTCACGGCCTCCGCCCTGGCCATGGACAAGCCCATGGCGAAGCGGCTCTTCGCCGCCGCCGGGCTGCCCGTCGCCGACCACCGCCTGGTGCGTGTCAGCGACCTGGCGACCAGCGACAACCTGTCCAGGCCGTGCGTGGTGAAGCCCCTGCACGAGGGCTCGTCCGTGGGCGTGCGGGTCCTCCTGGCGGGCGACGACCGCCCCGCCGTGGCGCCCGACTGGCCCTTCGGCGACACGGTGATGGTGGAACAGTTCGTGCCGGGGCGGGAGCTCACCGTCTCGGTCATGGACGGGCGCCCCCTGGGCGTGACGGAGATCCGCACGCACCGGGGCTTCTACGACTATGACGCCAAGTACGCCGAGGGCGGCTCGCAACACGACCTGCCGGCCGACGTCCCCGACACCGTGGCGGCATCGGCGCAACGGCTCGCCGTGCGCGCCCACGACGCCCTGGGCTGTCGCGGCGTCACGCGCGCCGACCTGCGCTGGGAGGGCGAGGGCGGCGACCTGTACCTCCTGGAAGTGAACACCCAGCCCGGCATGACGCCCACCTCCCTGGTGCCGGAGCAGGCGGCCCACGCCGGCATGGGCTTCGACGAGCTGGTGGCCTGGATGGTGGAGGACGCACGATGCGGTGGCTGAAGCGCACACGGAAGCCGGGCCGCGCCACGGCCCGCCGCCGGCCGCCCGCCGGCCCCTGGCGCCGCCGGCTGTGGACGGCCGGCGCCGTCCTGGTGGGGCTCGCCGCCCTGGCGGGCTCGGGCGCCTGGCTGGCGGCCAGCGGCGTGGTGCACCGGGCGGCGGCGGAAGCGGCCGAGGGCGTGGAATCCGCCCAGCACACGGCGGGCCTGGAACTGCGGCGGCTCACCGTGACGGGCCGCGAGCATACCAGCGCCCGGGCCCTGCGCCGCGCCCTGGGCCTGCGCACGGGCATGCCCGTGCTGGCCATCGACCTGGAAGCGGCGCACCGGCGCGTGGAGGCCCTGCCCTGGGTGCGCCACGCCCGCCTGGAGCGCCGCCTGCCCGACCGGCTGCGGGTGGTGCTGGACGAGCACCGGCCCATCGCCCTGTGGCAGGGGGACGGCGGTTTCGCCCTGGTGAGCGCCCGGGGCGAGCGCTTCCGGCCGCCGCACCCGGAGGCCTTCGACCACCTGCCGGTGGTGGGGGGCGCCGGCGCGGCGGCACGCGCCATGGCGCTGCGCCGCCTGCTGCGCCGGGCGCCGGCGCTGGCGGAGCGCGTGCGGGCGGCCGTGCGCGTGGACCGGCGGCGCTGGGACCTGCAACTGCGGGCGCCCGGCGAGCGGCTGGTGACCGTGCGCCTGCCGGCCGTCCATCCCGGCCCGGCATGGCGCCGGCTGGCCGGCATCCAGGACCGGCAGAACCTGCTCGGGCGCGACATCCGGGTGATCGACATGCGGCTCGAGGACCGGCTCATCGTGCGCCTGACGCCGGAGGCGGCCCGGCGCCGCCAGCGTCGTGACGGGGAGGCGTGAGCCATGAAGCGACGCAACGGCAAGCCGCTCAACGGCAAGCAGAACGACACCACGACCACCGCGCCGGCGGCCGCCGGATCGGCGGGGGCGCCCGGCGCCGCCGGCAGGAACAAGGGAGCAATGACCGCCGTGGCCAGGACCAAACCCCGCAACGGCCCCATCGGCGCCCTGGACGTGGGCACGGACAAGGTGTGCTGCCTCATCGGGCGCATGCTCGACGACGGCGCCCTGCGCATCACGGGCTTCGGGCACCAGAACTCGGAGGGCCTGCGCAACGGCGCCGTGGTGGACATGGACGCCGCCGAGGCGGCCATCCGCGCCGCCGTGGACAGCGCCGAACACATGGCCGGCGAGCGCCTGCAGAAGGTGCTGGTGAACATCTCGGGCGGGCAGCTCCAGTCGGCCAAGGTGCCGGTGGCGGTCTCCATCGCCGGGCACACCGTGGGCGACGAGGACCTGCGCCGCATCCACGCCCACGCCCGCTCGCGCCACACGGCAAGCGACCGCACGCTGCTGCACACCCTGCCCGAGGGCTACACCATCGACGGCAACCAGGGCATCCGCGACCCGCGCGGCATGGTGGGCGACCACCTGGGCGTCACCATGCACCTCATCAGCGCGGCGAGCGGCGTGACGCGCAACCTGTCCACCGTCATCGACCGCTGCCACCTGGACATCGAGGGCCTGGTGGCGTCGCCCTACGCCAGCGGCCTGGCCTGCCTGGACCAGGACGAGATGGACCTGGGCGTCATGGTGGTGGACATGGGCTGCGGCACCACGACGCTGGCCGTCTTCCTGGAGGGCAGCCTGGTGCACGTGGACGGCCTGCCCGTGGGCGGCGGCCACGTCACCAAGGACATCGCGCGCGGGCTCACCACCCCCATCGCCCACGCCGAGCGCATGAAGACCCTCTACGGCAACTGCCTGGCGTCCGTCTCCGACGAGCGCGAGATGCTCAAGGTGCCCATGGTGGGCGAGGAGGACGACGCCCAGGCGAGCACCGTGCCGCGCTCCATGCTCACCAGCATCATCCAGCCGCGCGTCGAGGAGACCTTCGAACTGGTGCGCAGCCGGCTGGAGGAGAACGGCCTGGAACGCGCCGTGGGCCGGCAGGTGGTCCTCACCGGCGGGGCCAGCCAGCTCGCCGGTGTGCGCGAGATGGCCGCGACGCTTCTCAACAAGCAGGTGCGGGTGGGCCGGCCCGCCGGCTTCGCCGGCCTGCCGGAGGCCATGGACGGCCCGGGCTTCACCGCCTGTGCCGGCTTGTTGCGCCACGCCGTGCGGGCGGGTCCCGACCGCACGGCGGAGGAAGCGCCCAGGCAGCCGTCGGGGGCCGGCGGTCCCCTGAGCCGCCTGGGGCTGTGGCTCAAGGAGAACTTCTAAAAGGAACGGCAGGGAAAGAACGACAAATCACGGCGGCGGTCCCTGCACCACGAGACGGGAAGGGAGCGCAGCCATGACGGAAGAAAACAAGGACATCGACAAAAAGAACAAAACAACGACCGGAGCGAAAAGCGACGGAGACCAGACCGGATACGGAGAGGGCACCATGAACACCCCGAACCTTGGCGTACCCAGCGACACCCATCAGCTTTCGCCGCGCATCGCCGTCGTCGGCGTGGGCGGCGCCGGCGGCAACGCGGTGAACAACATGATCCACTCCAGCCTGGAGGGCGTGGAGTTCATCGTCGCCAACACCGACGCCCAGGCCCTCAACGGGGCCAACACCGACCGCCGCATCCAGCTCGGCGTGGGCCTCACGGAGGGGCTGGGCGCCGGGTCGCGGCCCGACGTGGGCCGTCAGGCGGCGGAAGAGGCGCTGGACGACATCCTGCACCAGCTCGAGGGCAGCCACATGGCCTTCGTCACCGCCGGCATGGGCGGCGGCACGGGCACCGGCGCGGCGCCCGTCATCGCCCAGGCGGCGCGTGACGCCGGCATCCTGACGGTGGGCGTGGTGACCAAGCCCTTCCAGTTCGAGGGCCAGCACCGCGCCCGTGTGGCCGACGAAGGCATCCAGGAGCTGGCACGCTTCGTCGATACCCTCATCATCATCCCCAACCAGAACCTGTTCCGCGTGGCCAACGAGAAGACCACCTTCGCCGACGCCTTCAAGATGGCGGACGACGTGCTGCACGACGGCGTGCGCGGCATCACCGACCTCATGGTCATGCCCGGCCTCATCAACCTGGACTTCGCCGACATCCGGGCCGTGATGACGGAGATGGGCAAGGCCATGATGGGCACCGGCGAGGCCGAGGGCGACAAGCGCGCCGTGGAGGCCGCCGAGGCCGCCATCTCCAACCCGCTCCTGGACGACACGTCCATGAGCGGCGCACGCGGCGTGCTCATCAACATCACGGGCGGCAACGATATTACCCTGTTCGAGGTGGACGAGGCCGCCAACCGCATCCGCGACGAGGTGGACCCGGACGCCAACATCATCTTCGGCTCCTGCTTCGATGAGCGGCTGGCCGGCAAGATCCGGGTGTCCGTGGTGGCCACGGGCATCGAGGGCGAGGCCCAGGCCGGGCCGCAACCCACGCGGGTGCTGTCCGTGGTGGAGGGCGACGCCCAGGGCCGCACGGCCGGCGACAGCGAGCCGGCGTCGCAGACGGAGCGTCTGGCAAGCGCCGTCCAGGGCCGCGGCGGCGGCCAGGGCACGGGCCAGCGGGCCGAGCCGCAGCAGCCGGCCGCCGGCCAGGCGGGCGGCGGCCGCACGGCGTGGAACGGCCCGGCCGCCTCGCGCGGCGGTCGCACCAGTGCCACCGCGGGTGGCGGCGCCCAGGCGGCGGGGGCCGCGGAAGCCGCGGCCGAACCGGAGCTCACCGAGCCCCGGCCGCAGGCCCCCGGGGCCGGCTTCATCCCGGAGGCCCCGGCGGAGCCCGGCGACCTGGACACGGCGGGGGCCGCGCCGGGGGCGACGGCAACGTCCGAGGCGCCCGCCCGGCCGTCCGGCGAGGCCGAGGGCGAGGCCCCGGCAACGTCCATCTTCCGGCGCATGACGCGCATGGACAAGGGGCGTGACAAGGGCGGCGCCCAGGCGGAACGGCCCGCGCGCGGCCAGGAGACCCGGGCCAGCGGCGAAAGCCAGGGGCGTCAGCGGTCCCAGGGCCGCCAGGGCCAGCCGGCGGAACCGCCGCGCGGCGAAACCCGGGAGGAGCCCCAGCAGGGGTCGCTGGACGTGCAGCCGGCGGATCGCGTGCAGACCTCGCAGCAGCAGGACGAGGACCTGCTGGACATCCCGGCGTTCCTGCGGCGTCAGGCCAACTGAGGCCCGGGCCGCGCCTGCCCTCTCCGACCCGCGCTCCCGCTCCCTGTGCTGAGGGGACGGGGGCGCGGGGGCCCGCGCCCGCTTTCGGTGACCGGAAAAAGGCAGGCAAATCAACGCCCTGGACCCGTAACACTTTGTTACAAAGCTTGATTTGCGGGTGCCGTGACGGGCTGCTAGACCATGATGCCGAAACGGTCGGCTAAGTCGTTCCATATGAAGGATTCCGGTCCGCCCGGCGGATGCCGGCCGTGAATGGCACAGGGAACCAGGGGGATAGACCATGACGGACGCGACGGGTCCCGAAAGCGAAGCGACCCCGACCCCGCCCTGCCAGCACACCCTGAAATCGGCCATCAGCTGCACCGGCATCGGGCTCCATTCGGGGGCGCGCATTTCCATTACCCTGGCCCCGGGGCCGGTGGACGGCGGCGTCGTTTTCCGCCGCGTGGACATCCCCGGCGGCGGCCGGCGGGTCCAGGCCCGCTGGGACAACGTGGACGACACCTTCATGTGCACCCGCGTGGCCGACGACAGCGTCTCCGTGGCCACCGTGGAACACCTCATGGCGGCCCTCGCCGGCTGCGGCATCGACAACGCGGTGATCGAGGTGAACGGCCCCGAGGTGCCCGTCATGGACGGCAGCGCGGCGCCCTTCGTCTTCCTCATCGAGTGCGCCGGCATCGTGCCCCAGGACGCCCCGCGCCGCGCCATCGAGGTGATCAAGCCCGTGCACGTCAGCGACGGCGACCGGCACGCCACCCTGGCCCCCGGCAGCGGGCTCGTGGTGGACTTTGCCTTCGACATCGGCCGCGACGGCCTGCCCGGCCAGAGCCTCAACGGCTTCGGCCTCACCCGCTCCGCCTTCAAGCGCGAGATCAGCCGGGCGCGCACCTTCGGCTTCCTGGAGGACGCCAAGCAGCTCCGCGCCGCCGGCCTCGCCCTGGGGGCGTCGCTGGACAACGCCGTGGTCATCGACGACGGCCGCGTCCTCAACGACGGCGGCCTGCGTCACCCGGACGAGTTCGTGCGCCACAAGGTGCTGGACGCCGTGGGCGATCTGTACATGGCGGGGGCGCCCGTGAACGGCCACCTGTCCGCCGTGGGCTCCGGGCACGGTCTGAACAACCGGCTGCTGCACGCCCTGTTCGCCGACCCCGAGGCGTGGCAGTGGACGGACGCCGGCGCGCCGCCGCAGAGCGCCGACACGGCCCCGGCCCCGCTGGCCGCCACCGCCTAGACTTATCTTTGCTCTTGGCGGAGGTAGGGTGGCTTCGCCACGCCCTCGGCGTGGCAAGCCACTTTGATGACGGATGCGCGCATGGCCTAACGTGTAAGGTGGCTTCGCGGCCTTGGCCGCAAGCCACCACTTGCGGCGGCACTTCTGTTGAACGGAGGAGATCGTATGAGCTTACCGGAGAAAATGACGGTGACTGTGAAACCGGATACATCCATTCCTACAGCTTCTGGTCTACAAATCCCGATCGAAGAAGGTACATATCAAGCCGAATTCAAAGCGCTGGGCCAACCGGGATGGTACGAACTGAAAGACAGCAATGGAAATGTGGTCGCGAACGTTCATTTTAACGAATTGTCATGATCCAAAAAAGGGGTCGGATTCCTTTTTCTGATCCCTTCCTGACCTGACCTGGACCGCCTCGTCCCCTTTGCCGGGGGTGGGGCGGTTCTTGTTTGGGATGGCGTTCCGTAACTCGTAACCGCCGTACGGTGGTACGGTGGCTTCGCGGCCCATCGGGCCGCAAGCCACCTTTCCCCCGCGTCCCCTTGCGCGGCATCATAGCGGCTTGCGATCCTGGCGGATCGCGAAGCCGCCGTACGCCCCTTTTCTTTCCGGCATC
>CAJXLG010000016.1 GCA_913055885.1 uncultured Rhodospirillales bacterium | reverse complement strand
GTTCGGCGCGGCCTCGAAGGACGTCGTCCTGAGGTGCTCCGCCGAAGGCGGAGCCTCGAAGGACGTTGTCCGACGGGAGGCTTAAGAAAACACGGGGAATGTCCTGGTTATCGGTGCCTTTACGCGGCCGCATCGCGCCGCCAGAATGCCCTTGCCGAGGGGGCGCGGCCACGCCGGTAAACACCGAGAGGGATGCCATGCCGGATACCGTGAAACGGCTCGGTGCCGTTGCCTTCGTGATGCTGTTCTGCCTGGCCGCGGCCCGGCCGGCCGCCGCCGATTCCGCCTGCGCCCACCGGGGCGACCTGGACGCCCGCTACTGTGACGACGACCGCGACCTGGTGGCCGACCTGCCGCTGGATTCCGACGCCTGGGCGCGGCCGGACACCCTGGGCTTTTCCTATGTGGCGACGGGGGACCCCGCCCAGCACAAGGCCATGTTCCGGCGTTTCATGGCCCATCTCGCCACCGTGACGGGGCGGACCGTGCACTACGTGCCCCGGGCCGGCTACGCGGCGCAGGTGCAGGCCATGCGGCGCGGCCGGCTGCACGTCACGGCCTTCGCCACCGGCGCCACGCCCTATGCCGTCAACCTGGGGGGATTCGTCCCCTTCGGCGTGCTGGCCGACGCCGACGGGGATTACGGCTACCGCATGCAGGTCATCGTGCCGGCGGCGAGCGAGGCCACCCGCCTCGCCGATCTCGCCGGGCGCACCGTGGCGCACACGGAGGAGAGCTCCAATTCCGGCAACCAGGCGCCGCGCGCCCTGTTGCCGGAGCATGGCCTGGCGCCCGGGGACGACTACACGGTGACCTATTCCGGCGGCCACGAGGCCAGCATCAAGGGCGTGGTGGCGGGCCACTACGCCGCCGCGGCCGTGGCGTCGTCGGTGCTCGACGAGATGGTGGCCCGGGGCACCATCGACCGCGACGCCGTGCGCGTCCTGTACGAGAGCCGGCCCTTCCCCTCGGCGGCCTTCGGCCACGCCCACGACCTGCACCCGCGGCTGGCGCGCCTGGTGCGCCGGGCCTTCTTCACCTTCGATTTCGACAGCGAGGCCTTCAAGGAGGCCTTTGACGACGCCCGAGACCCGCGCCCCCTGACCTATCGCCATGCCTGGGCGCCCGTGCGCGCCATGCAGGCGGAGAACGATGTGCGCTACAGCGTGGACGCCCTGGTGCCGCCGTGACGGCGGGCCGCGCCGTCAGCCGATGAGGCCGACGACGCTGCCCGTCAGGCAGGTGGCCAGCAGGCCGGCGACGATGGAGCGCGGGCCCAGGGTCACCACGTCGTGCCGGCGGTCGGGCGCCATGGCGCTCAGGCCGCCCACCATGATGCCCAGGCTGCCGAAGTTGGCGAAGCCGCACAGGGCGTAGGTGAGCAGGCGCACGGAGCGGTCGCCCAGCGTTCCGGCCTCCGCCAGCCCGGCCAGTTCCTGGTAGGCCATGAGCTCGTTGAGCACCACCTTGGTGCCGATGAGGTCGCCGGCGGCGGCGGCCTCCTGCCACGGCACGCCCAGGAGCCAGGCCACCGGCCGCATGGCGATGCCGAGAAGGCCCTGCAGGGTGATGCTCTCGCCGAACACCCCCTGGAGCAGGCTGTTGGCCAGGTGCACCAGGGCGATGAGCACGATGACGAAGGCGACGATGTTGAGGAGCACCTGCAGGCCGTCGCTGGTGCCGCGCGCCACGGCGTGCATGGTGGTCTCGCCTTCCACGGCGTCGCGGGACAGGTCGGCCGATGTGGGGTCGCCCTCGGGCGGCACCATGAGCCGCGCCACCATGATGGCCGCCGGCGCGCTCACCACGGAGGCAATGAGGATCTGGCCCAGGGCGTCGGGCATCACGGGTCGCAGGATGCTGGCGTAGAGGACCAGCACCGTGCCCGCCACCGTCGCCATGCCGCAGCTCATCACCATGAAGAGCTCGCCGCGCGACAGCCGGCTCAGATAGGGGCGCACGTAGAGGGGCGCCTCCACCATGCCGACGAAGACGTTGGCCGCCGCGTTGACCCCCACGGCGCCGCCCACGTCCAGGGTGCGCGCCAGCACCCGGGCAAAGGCCTTCACCAGAAGCGGCAGCACCCGCCAGTGATAGAGGAGCGCCGACAGGGCGCTGGTGACCAGCACCAGGGGCAGGGCGCGGAAGGCCAGGATGTAGGTGTGTTGCGGCTTCGCCACCTCGAACGGCGTCTCGCCGCCGCCCAGGTAGCCGAAGACGAAGCGCGTGCCCGCCTCCGTCGCCCCTTCCAGGGCGAGCAGCACGTTGTTGAGCCAGATGAAGGCGCGCTCCGTGCCGGGGACGTGCAGGAGCACGGCGGCGAGGACGAGCTGAAGCCCCAGGCCGGCCACCACGGTGCGCCCGAGGATGCGCCCGGTGATGGCCCGGCGGTTGTCGCTCAGCGCCCAGGCCAGGCCGGTGAAGACGAGCAGGCCGAGAAGGCTCTGCCAGCGCAGGCTGTCCATCGCGTTTCCCTCCGTTGCCGGTGCGCCCCCGGGCCCTTCTACGGAAGGCCCCGGTCGTCCTGCAACCCCGTGTTCGCGGGGTTTCCGGCGGCGGCACCGGCTGTTAGGCTGACGGCTGCCTACGGACCGTCAACAAGAGGGGGAACCATCATGACACAACGCCTGCTCGCCCTGGTCGTCACCGTGGCCTGCCTGACGGGGCTGGCCATCCAGGGCGTCTCCGCCGCGTCCCATGACGACCTGGTCAAGCTGCGCGAAACCGGCGATTGTCCCGGCTGCGACCTGTCCGGCTATGTCTTCCATCAGAACGAGAGCCTGCAGGACCTGAGCGGCGCCGATCTGAGCGGCGCCGATCTGACCAATGCCAATCTGGGCAGCGTGGATCTGACCGACGCCGACCTGCGCAACGCCGACCTCGACGGTGCCCACCTCAGCGGGACCATGGAGGGTGCCGACCTGCGCGGCGCCTGCGGCCCCGGCGGCATGGTCTGTGGTGAGGACTCCATCGGCAAGTGCAAGACCGACATGCCGCCCGAGCACTGTTGACCGCCGCCGGCTCTTGACGGTGGGCCCCGTCCACCCCTCGCCCGGACGCCGCCGGCGTCCGGGCGGGTGGCAAGGCCGGGCCGGTGTTTCGAGGCGGTACGCCCCGGCGGGCGTACCGCCTCGACACGACGCCGAGACTCGGGGATGGGGGCGGGCAATAGATAAAGACGGAGTGCAGCCATCGTGACGGGCTCCGGGGGGACCGCCGGGCGCCGGCTGGACCGCTGGCGGGGCGGCCTTTACGACCTCATCATGGACCCGACACGCCCGGGGCGCGGTGCCCTGTGGTTCGACGTGGGCATGACGGGGGTGCTGCTCGTCAACCTGGTGGCCGTGGTGCTGGAGACGGTGCCCTGGGTGCTGGACCGCTACGGCCCCTTGCTGCGCGCCGTGGACACCCTCACCATCCTCCTCATCACGCTGGATTTCGGGGTGCGGGTGTGGCTGTGCGTGGAGGAGCCGCGCTACAGCCGGAGCGGGCGGGTCGCCGGCCGCCTGCGCTATCTCGTGACCCCCATGGCGCTCATCGACCTGGCGGCCATCGCCCCCTGGTGGCTGAGCCTGGTTTTCGGCTTCGATCTGCGTTTCCTGATCGTCCTGCGCCTTCTGCGCCTGCTCAAGCTGGTGCGCTATTCGCCGGCGGTGGGCACGGTGCTCACGGTGCTGGCGCGCGAGTGGCGGCCGCTGGCGGCGGCCGTGGTGGTCATCCTGGCCGCGCTGGTCCTGGTGGCGGGCGGCATGTACCGCATCGAGGGCGCGCGGCAGCCGGCCGTTTTCGGCTCAATCCCCGACGCCATGTGGTGGGCGGTGGTGAGCTTCACGCGGCTGGGCGCGGCGCCCATGGAGCCGGCGACTCCGGCCGGCCAGCTTTTCGCCGGCCTGAGCGGCCTCCTGGGCCTCATGGCCACCGCCCTGCCGGGCGGCATCCTGGCGTCGGCCTTCGTGCGGGAGTTCCGCCGGCAGGACTTCGTGGTAAGCTGGCGCGTGGTGGCGCGCGTGCCCTTTTTCCGGGACGTGGACGCCGACACCATCGCCGAGATCACCACCCACCTGGAGACCACGACGGTGACCCCCAACAGCGTCATCGTGCGCCGCGACCGGCCGGGCGACCGGGTCTATTTCCTCGTCGAGGGGCGGGCGCGCGTGGAGGCCCCGGACGGCGAGGTGGTGTTGAGCGAGGGCGATTTCTTCGGCGAGATGGCCCTTCTGTTCGCGGAAAACCGCACCGCCACCGTCATCGCCGACACGGAATGCCGCCTTTTGTACCTGGAGCGCGACGTCTTCACCCGGCTCCTGCGCCGGAACGCGGCGCTGCGCCGGGCGGTGCGCCGGGTCGTCCGGGAACGCCTGGACGCGAACGGCTGGACGGGCATGCCCGCCGTGCTGGCGGAGACGGAAGGGGCGGACGACGCCGCCGCGCCCGGGAAGGATCAGAATGGCGGGTCGTCGGGCGGCGCGGGATAGACCAGGTCGGCCCACGCCCAGCGCCCCGGGCCCACCACGCGGTAGGCGCCGTCGCGCACCTGGTAGAACAGCATGGGGTGGGCGGTGTTGCGGCCGTCCCGGAAGCGCACGGGGCCGAAGACGGTGCTGGTGTCCGTGCGCGCCAGGGCCCCCCGCACGGCGCGCGGCGCCGGGCTGCCGGCGCGTTCCACGGCGCGCGCCAGGACGAGCACGGCCGCCGTCGATTGCGCCGCCTGATAGGGCGGTTCGTAGCCGAAGCGTTCCTTGAACAGGAAGGCGTATTCGTTGGCCGTGTTGAAGCGCCGGTCGCTGTACGGCATGAAGCGGTCCCACTGGGTGGCGCACACGGTGTACGCCGCGGCCTTCCCCGTCTTCTCGATGAGGTCGGCCGCCTCGCAGTGGGTGACGGCCAGCATGGGCACGTAGGTGTCGGTGGCGGCCATGCGGCGCACGGCCAGCAGGCCGCCCTTGTCGTGTCCGGAGACCAGGAAGGCGTCGGGGCGCTTCTTCCGCACCCGCTCGACAATGGCCGCCATGTCCCCGGGTCGGGGGCTTGCCGGCAGGTCGGCGTCCACCACGATCTCCATGCCCCAGCGCCGGATGGCGCGCACCACCCCGGCGCGCACGTCGGCGGTGCCGGCGTCCGTCTTGAAGGCCAGGGCGATGCGCAGGTGGGCCGGATCGCGGCCATGCGCCAGGGCGTGGCGGCCCACCATGTCGATGACGCCGGCCAGGTAGCGGTCCGTGGCGGTGGGGATGGAAAAGAGGTAGCGCGGGTCCGCCTCGAACAGCAGGTCGCCGCTGCCGTTGCCCGCCACCAGGGGGATGCCCGCCTTTTCCGCCACGGGCACGGCGGCGCTGGTGAGGGCGGCGCCGTAGGGACCCAGGAGGGCGTCCACGTCCGCCTCGTTCACCAGGCGGCGGGCGGCGCGGCGCACGCCGTCGGCCGTGCTGCCGTCGTCGGCCGTTTCCAGGGCCAGGCGGTAGCGGGTGCCGTCCACGGTGATGCCGCCCGCCGCGTTGATGGTGTCGATGGCCAGCCGGTAGCCGTCGCGCACCATCTTCGCCACCTCGCTGAACCGCCCCGTCTCCGAATGGATGGCGCCGATGGTGTAGGTCTTCGCCGGGGCCTCGTCGGCGGCCCGTGCGCGCGCCGGGAGCGCCAGGGCCAGCACGGCGATCAGGAGCGGCACGACGCGGCGGACGCGGGGCATGGCGTTACTCCGGCCTCAGGTGGTGGCGGAAGCGCAGGCGCGGGCCCAGCCGGCCGGGCACGAGGGTCCCGGCGTGGCGCACCAGGGCCCGCGTGGTCGGGTAGATGCGCGCCGATTCCACGGCCCCCGTGGCATCGCCCGTGACCACCCGGTTGCCCGCCGGTGCCGCCGCCAGGGCGGTGACGGGGGCGTCGCCGGCGCGCACCCGGACCAGCTGGCGGCCGCGCGCCAGATTCCACAGCCGCGCCGTGCCGTCGGCGCCGGCGGTGACGGCGCGCCTGCCCGTGGCGTCGAAGGCCAGCCGGGTGACGCGGCCGGCGTGGCCGGAGAACACGGCCAGCGGCGTGCCCGTGGCGGCGTCCCACACGGTGCACGGCCCCGCCCGGCGGCAGCCCACCAGCCGCTCGCCGCCGGGCGCGTAGCCCAGGGCGGTGTAGGTGGTGCCGGGCCGGTTGGGGACACGGCGGGCGTCGCCGTCCAGGGCCGCCATGTGCACCCGGCCCGTGGCGTCCAGGGCGGCGACGCTGTCGGCGCCGGGGCGGAAGGCGGCCCGGACGAGGGGCGTGTCGGCCAGGGCCAGGCGCGCCGTCCGGCCGCCGTCGGCGGTGTTCCAGACATGCAGGGTGCCCGCGGCGTCGGCCGCCAGGAGGCGGTCGCCGGCGTCGTCGAAGGCGACGGTCTTCACGGCCGCCGGGTGGTCCGTGGCCAGGGTGCGGCGCAGGCGGCCGGAGGCCGCGTCGTACAGGCGCACCGTGCCGTCCGCGCCGCCCGTGGCGACGGTGTCGCCGCCGGGGGCGAAGGCGGCGGCGTGGACGGGGCCCCGGTGGCCGTAGAGGGTCGCCCGCGGGGCGCCCGTGCGGCCGTTCCACAGGCGGACGGTGCCGTCGCGCCCCGCCGTCAGAAGGCGTGCGTCGCGCGGCCCGAAGGCGACCCGCGTGACGGCCCCGCCGTGCGCCGCGACGCGGGCGACGGCCCCGTCGCGGCCGCGCCGCCACAGCCGCAGGACGCCGTCGGCGTCGCCCGAGGCGGCGCGCCCGCCGCCGGTGGTGACGGCGGCGGCCGTGACGCGGGCGGCGTGGCCGTCGTGCGGCTGCTGGTGGCGGTTGTGCCGCGTGGCCCACAGGCGCGCGCCGCCGTCGGCGAAGGCGGCGGCCACCCGGCCGTCCCGGAAGGCCAGGTCGGTGACGGCGGCGTCGGGGCCGGCGAGGGTGCTCACCAGGGTGCCGTCGGCCGGGTCGTGGAGGCGCACGGTGCCATCGTTCAGCCCCAGGGCGATGCGCTCGCCGTTGTCGGCGTAGGCGGCGGCGCGGTAGCGGGTGCCGCGCGGCGCCGTGAACTCGGCCACCCGGTGGCCGGCGTCCAGGTCCCAGAGCATGGCGTGTTCGCGCCCGGCGGCCAGGACGTGCCGGCCTTGCGGGCCGCGCGCCAGCCGCGTCACGGGTGCGCCGTGCCCCGGCAGGTGGTGGCGGATGCGGCCGTCGGCGGCGTCCGCCACGTAGAGGGTGCCGTCGGCACCGCCCAGGAGCAGGCGTTTGCCGTCGCGCGTGAAGGCGACCGCGCGCACCGCCGTCCCCGGGGCCGCGCGCGCGACGCGCCCGCCGTCGGCCGCGTTGACCACCACGGCGCCGTCCACGCCGCCCACCACCAGGCGTTCGCCGCCGGGGGCGAGGGCGGCGGTGGTTCCGCGCGGGGGGCGGACGGCGCGGCGCTCGCCGGTGGCGCGGTCCCACAGGCGGACGCGGCCGTCGGCGCCCACGGTGAGAAGGGCCGCGCCGTCAGGGGTGAAGGCGATGTGGCGCACGGCAGCGGGATGGGCGTCGATGCGCCGGCGCACACTGCCGTCGGCGGCGCTGAACAGGCGCATGCCGCCGCCCGCGTCGCCCGTGGCCATGGTGGCGCCGTCGGGGCTCAGGGCGGCGGCCGTCACGGCGCCGTCGTGGCCGTCCAGGGTGGCGATGGGGCGGGGGGTGCCGGTGACGTTCCACACCCGCGCCCGGCCGTCACGCCCGGCGGTGATCAGGCGCGTGCGGTCGTCGGCCAGCAGCACCCGCGTCCGGGGGGCGTCGGCGGCCGGCAGCGCCGTGGTGGGATGGGCGGCGTAGACGGCCCTGTAGAGGGCCGCCTCGACGGCCGGCACATAGGGGCGGTCCCCGCGCCCGTCGGGGCCGGGCAGGGCGGCGCGCGCCAGGCGGATGCCGGTGCGCCAGGCGCCGCGGCGGGTCTGGTGGCGGGCCATGTCGGCCAGGAAACGGGACTGGCGCCGGCGGGCGGCGGTGTTCTGCTTGCGCGACAGGCGCAGGCCCACGCGCGTCGCCTTGCGCGCCGCCTCGGTGCGGCGCACGGCGCGCTCCGCCTTGCGCGCCTGCCGCCGCGCCTGGTCGCGCGCCTCGCGGGCGGCCGCCGCCTCGCGCGCCGCCTTGGCGGACTGCACCTGGGCGCGGTGCTGGCCGATGAGGCCGTAGATGCCGCCACCCGCGGCGAGGAGCACGAGCACCGAGAGCACGGCGATGAGCTGCCGGCTGCGCCGGATCTTGCGCTCCTGGGCGCGGCGTTCGGCCGCCTCGCGTTCCGCCCGCGCCTGTTCCGACGCCTCGATGAAGGCCACCACGCCGGGGTCCAGCTCGTCGCGGCGCTGGGCCAGAAGCTCCGATGCCTCGGCGAGCTGGCGACCCTCGGGCAGCAGCAGGTCGTTGTCGCGGCCGGCCTGTTCCCAGTGCCCGGCGGCGTCGGCCACACGGCCCCGCACCCGCAGGAACTCCCGGTCGCGGTCCAGCCACACCCGCAGGCGCGGCCAGTGCTCCAGGAGCGCCTCGTGGGCGAAGCGCACGAAGGCCTGCCCCGCATCCCCCTCCACCACCAGGAGGCGCGCGGCGACGAAGGCGTCCACCAGGGTCCCGGCGGCGGCCGTGACGGCCACGCTGTCGCGCGGCGCGCGGCGGGCGGTGGCGCGCTCGCCCTCGCCCAGGGTGACCAGGGCGCGCAGGACCTGCGGCAGGGTCTCCTGCACCTCGGGGGAGAGGTCGTTGAAGGTGTCCTCGGCGCGCTGCGCCAGGGCGCCCTCCAGGCCGCCCAGCCGTTCGTAGGCGTCGAAGGTGAGGATGCCGTCGTCGGTGCGCGCCTTGAAAAGCTCGTCCAGGGTGAAGGAGAGCAGGGGCAGGGCGGCGGTGTCGCGCGCCGCCGCCTCGTGCAGCACGTCGTCCAGGCGCTCCCCCGTGTCGTCGCGCACCTCGAAGCGCAGGCCGGCGGCGCGCGCCGGCAGGCGGATCATCTGGCCGATTTCCGTGAAGTCCGGCGGCAGCAGGTGGTAGGTGCCCGCCCCCTCCTTGAGGGCGACCAGCTCGGGGACCTCCGCCGAGCGGTGGTAGAAATCGGCGCGCATGGTGCCCACCACCCAGGTGTGGCCGGAGCGCGCCAGGGCCCCCAGGGTGGCGACGAAGGCCGCGCGGTCGTCGGCCGTCAGGGCGTCGTGGGTGAAGATCTCCTCGAGCTGATCCACGGCGAGGGCGAAGCGGGGCTCGGGGGTCTCGGCGAGTCGTTCCCGTTCCGCCGTATCGCGCGCCGCTTCCAGGAGCAGGGCCCGCATGTGGCCGGCCGCCTGGGCGGGGTCGTCGCGCAACAGGGCGGCCAGGGCGTCGCGGCCGCCCGCCGTGTCCGCCAGCCCGGGCAGCGCCGTGTCCGCCAGCAGGCCGTCGGCCAGGGCGGCGAAGGGGGCGTCGCCGGGGCGCAGCACGGTCCAGCGCCACAGCCCGATGCCCTCTATCACGCCCGGCGTGCACAGCGTGGGCAGCAGCCCGGCGCGCACCAGGGACGACTTGCCGCCGCCCGACGCCCCGAGGACCAGGACGAAGGCGTGCCCCGCCCCGGCCTGCCGCGCCAGGGCGTCCTTCAGCTCGCCCACGGCGCCCGTGCGGCCGAAGAACACCGGGGCGTGCTCGTAGTCGAAGGCCTGCAGGCCGCGGAAGGGGCTGCCGCGGGTCCAGGTGATGGCCGGGGCCGTGTCGTCGTCGGCCAGGCGCTCGGGGATGTGCTGCTGGCAGATGCGGCGCAGGTGCGCCTCCACCAGGCCCTCGAAGGTCTCCGGCGTGTCGAACTGGTGGAAGGCGTTGCGGAAGCCCGTTTCCGGATCGCCGAACCACTGGGCGATGAAGGCGTCCAGCTTCTTTTTCTGCTCCAGCCGGTCGCGCAGGGCGTCCTCGTCGTTGATGGCCGTGGTGGCCGGGACGTTCTTGCGGTAGACCAGGATCTCCGGCCGGCCGTTCTCGCGGTAGCCGGCAATGGCGTCCTCGAACTCCCACTCGGTGCCCGAGCCGTAGGTGGTGCCGTCGGCGCGCTGGAAGTCGTCGGGCAGCCGCGTCCCCAGGCGCGCCCACAGGATGACCACCATCACGTCGGTGGCCGAGGGCGGCGGAATCTCGGCCTGGAAGTGGTCCGTGGCGCGCAGGGGCTGGTGCTCCCACAGGACGGGCTCCAGCGTCAGGAAGCCGCCGAACTCGCCCTGCAGCCGCTCGATGACGCGCGAACAGACGAGGCGCTCCTGGCCCACGTCGCCGGGCGAGGAAATGAAGATGCGCAGGGTCTTCGGCATCCCGGGTCCTGTCTCCCCTTCCGCTGGCGCGCAGGATAGCCGCGCCGCCCGGCGCGGACAACGGGCGCGGCCGGTTTTGTTGACGGCCGTTGACTGCTAAAAAAACGGCGGCTTGCCGGCGCCGCCGCCATCAGGGGTACCGGCGCCATGACCGGCAACAGGGGGAATATCACCATGAATCGACGGCACACCTTCTCCATCCTGGGGGGCGGCGCCCTGCTGGCGGCCCTGGGGCCCGCCGCGGCCCGCGCCGCGGGGGATGCCGCGCCGTGGGGGTACGACGGCGCCGAGGGCCCGGCCCACTGGGGCGACCTGGACGCGGCCTACCGCGCCTGCGGCGAGGGCACGCGCCAGAGCCCCATCGACCTGGCGGAGGCCACGCCGGCCGACGTGCCCGCGCCCGCCGTGCGCTATCCCGCCATGCCCCTCGACGTGACGAACGACGGCCACACCGTCCGCGTCGCCGCCACCCGCGGCGCGCGGCTGGACCCCGGGGCGGCCGCCGGGGCCGGCTGGCGCCTGCAGCAGTTCCACTTCCACCATCCCGGTGAACACACCGTAAACGGGGCGCACCGGCCCCTGGAGATCCATTTCGTGCACACCCATCCCGACCGGCCCGGCTATGTGGTCCTCGGGGTCCTGGCCGAGGCGGGGGCGGCCAATCCGGCCCTGGCGACGATCCTCGACCATGCGCCGGAAAAGGCCGGCGGCTCGGCCGCGCCGGACGGCGTCACCGTGGACCCGGCGGCGCTCCTGCCGCCGGCCGGGGCGCGCGGCGCCTGGCGCTACCACGGCTCGCTGACCACCCCGCCGTGTACGGAAAAGGCGGCGTGGGTGGTGTTCACCACGCCCGTCACGGTGTCGCGCGACCAGATCGACCGGTTTGCCGCCCTCTACACGGGCAACAACCGGCCGGTGCAGCCCCTGAACCGGCGCTTCCTGCTGCGTTCCGGGGGCTGACCGGCGCCCCCGTCAGGCCGGGGGACCAAGGGGCGGAAAGGCCTCCTCGGCCAGTTCGCGTCCGGTGCCATGGACGGCCTCGGCGCGGAAGGCGTCGCGCGGCAGGTACCACACGTAATCCGTGCCGTCGGCCGCCTGCGCCGTGGCGAAGCCCAGCCAGCCGTCGGCCAGCAGGGCGCGCTGGGCGGCCGTGTCCGCCAGGGGGCAGGGGTGTGCGCGGGCCGTATCCGCCGGGCGCGGGCGGGCGCGGAAGTCGCGGTGGATGATGAGCCGCTCGTGGCCGCCGTACTTGTGGCTGTAGGCCACCACCCGGAAGCCGGCGAGCAGGTGGTTGCGCAGGCTGTACGGGTTCAGCGGCGACACCGTGCCGGTCAGGTGGTGGAAGCCGGCGAGCCCGGCGTGCCGGCCGCGGATGCCGTTCATGGCGCGGTGCAGGTGGTTGCCGCGATAGGCGGGGTGCACGGCGGCGCCGTCGTAGTGGGCGACGCGCGCCCGCTCCGCCGCCGGCACCCCGGCCTCCGGCCCCAGGCTGTCATCGGCTTCCAGGGGATAGCGCACCACGGCGTAGCCGACGAGGGTGGACCCCAGGAAGGTGCCCACGGTGCGCCCCTCGCGCACCAGGTGGCGTTCCATGAAGGCCCGGCTGTCGGCGCGGAAGACGCCGGGGTCGGGCAGGGCGGCCAGCACGGCCCGGTGCAGGGCATGCAGGGCCTCCAGGTCGGCGGGCACCAGGAACCGGATGCGGCCCGGCAGGCGCACGCCGTCGCGCCGGCGCTCCACCGTCACGGCGGGCCGCGCCGCCTCCCAGGCGGCCAGGACGGCGGCATCAACGGGCCACGGCGGCGGCAGGCTGGCGCGGGTGTCGGGTGGCGTCATGACGGCGGTTTCCCCCTGTGTCGCGCGCCCCCGACGCGTTTCTGGCACGGACCGGGGGCGGCGCGCCAGGGATCAGGTCTCCGGATCGTTCCCATGTTTTCTTGAACGCCCGTCGGGCGGGGTCATCTTTCGAGGCTCCGCCTTCGGCGGAGCACCTCAGATGATGGTGTGGACGGCTCCCCGCTCGGCATCGAATGTGCCAGGATGACGATTGTGATGGGATGTTCGCTATATGAGCGTCGTCCTTGTCTGAGGTGCTCTTTTCTTTGAACCTCGATCCGGCAGTTAGTGAACTGCTGGCCGACGCCAGAACCATAAGGCGTCATCCCGGAAACCTTCGGGCGAATATCCTTCGCCCGAAGGTTATCCGGGATCTCCTGTCCTCGACCCCGATCGAGGATCTCATCCCCGTACAGGTGCAGCCAGAACATCCGTACCATGTTCGGGAAGATCCCGGATCGCTTGTGCGCCGGCGGGCCGCCGGCGCACAAGCGTCCGGGATGACGGACAGTGGAAAGAGCCCCGAAGGGCGACCTTAAAACGTGATGGTTGTCCGCGCCAAACGGGCGCGGAATGTCCCGATCAGGTCTCCGGATCCTTCCCCGTGAAGAGCCGGTGCAGGTCCGTCTGCACCATGTACAGGCAGGGCGTGAGCACCAGCAGGATGGCCGAGGCGATGAGGATGCCGTAGCCCAGCGACAGGGCCATGGGGATGAGGAAGCGCGCCTGCCGGCTGGTCTCGAAGATCATGGGCGCCAGGCCGCCGAAGGTGGTCAGGGTCGTCAGCATGATGGGCCGGAAGCGCCGCACGCCGGCGGTGTGCATGGCCGTGAAGGGGGCGTGGCCGGCCTCGCGCTGGCGGCGGGCGTAGTCGATCATCACCAGCGCCCCGTTCACCACCACGCCGCCCAGGGCGATCATGCCCATGATGGAGATGATGGACAGCGCGTAGCCCATGATGAGGTGGCCCAGGATCGCCCCCACCACCCCGAAGGGAATGGCCGTCATGACGATGAAGGGCTTCACGTAGCTCCGCAGCGGCACGGCCAGCAGGGCGAAGACCACGAACAGGGCGATCGAGACGGTGTAGGCGAAGCTCCCCATGGCCTCGCGCATGGATTCCTGGCGGCCCTCGAAGCTGTAGGACAGGCCCGTGTAGTCGCGCATCATCTGCGGCAGGACGTCGTCGCGCAGGGCGCCGGTGATGCGGCTCGTCGCCTGGATGGGGGTGACGTTGGCCGTCACCGTGGTGGTGCGCCGGCCGTTCCGCCGCGTGATCCCGGAGTAGGCGCGGCCGCGCTTGATGGTCGCCGCCTGGGCCAGGGGGACGCTGCCGCCCTGGGGCGTCTGCACCAGCATGGACTCCAGGTCGCCCAGGGCGTCGCGCGCTTCCGGCGGGCCGCGCACCACCACCGTCACCTCGTTGCGGCCGCGCTGTTGCTGCACGGCCTCCAGGCCCCGGACGCGGCCGCGCACCTGGGCCGCCAGGTCGGCCGCCGTGATGCCCAGGGCGCGCGCCTGGTCCGTGAGGCTGATGTCGAGCTGCGGCTTGCCGGCGCTGGTGCCGTCGTCCACGTCGCGCACGGCGTCATACTCGGCCAGGCGCGACGCCAGGTCCTTCGCCGCCCGTTCCAGGGTCGCGGTGTCGGGGTGGCTCAGGCTCACGGAGACGGACGGGCCGCCGCCGGGGCCGCCCTGGCTGGAAAAGCGCAGGCTCTCCGCGCCGGCAAGGGTGCCCAGGCGCTGGCGCCACTCGCGGGTGAAGGCGCGGGTGCTGATGGGGCGCTTTTCCGGGCCCGTGAGATAGACCCGCACCTCCACGCTGGTGCCCCGGATCATGGCGAAGGTGTCCTTGCCCAGGCGGTCGCCCCCGTTGTCGGCCAGTACGCCGCGCGCCGCCGCCACCATGCGCCGGCGCACGCGCCGGGCGGTGCGGTCCGAGGCCCCGGCGGGCAGGGTGGCGCGCGCCTCGGCGACGCTGGATTCCACCTCCGGCATGAGGATGTAGCCCATGTGGCCGCTGGCGGGGATGGCGATGACCACGGCGAGCAGGCCCACGGCCGCCGTGATGGTGAGGTAGCGGGCGCGCATGGCGGCCGCCAGCAGGGGGCCGTAAACCTCCTGGACGAAGCGGGCGAAGCCGGTGGCGAAGCGCCGCTGCAGGGCGTGGAGGCCGCCGGCCAGTCGGCCCCGGCGCCGGTGCTCGCGCACGTGGCCCAGGTGCGCCGGCATGATGAGCAGCGCCTCGAACCACGAGATCATCAGCGCCGTCACCACCACGGCCGGGATCACCGCCCAGATCTGGCCGAAGCCGCCGGGCACGAATCCCAGCGGCAGGAAGGCCACGATGTTGGTGAGCACGGAAAAGGAGATGGGCACGGCGATGTCGCGCGCCCCCTGGACGGCCGCCTCGATGGCGTTGAGGCCGCGCTGGCGGTGCTCGTAGATGTTCTCGCCGGCGACGATGGCGTCGTCCACCACGATGCCCAGTGCCAGGATGAAGGCGAACAGGCTGACCATGTTCACCGACACCCCCAACGCCGGCAGGAACAGGAAGGTGCCGGTGAAGGCCGTGAAGATGCCCGTGGCCACCCAGAAGGCGAGCCGCAGTTCCAGGAAGGCGCTCAGCAGAAGGAGCACCAGCCCCAGGCCGATGAGCCCGTTCTTCAGGAGCAGGCGCACCCGCTGGCCGTAGATGATGGCGTTGTCGTCCTGGATGGTGACGTCGATGGCGTCGGGCAGCTCCGCCTCGATGCGCGGCAGGGCGTCGTGCACGGCCTCGGAAACGCCCACCGGGGTCTCACCGCCCACGCGGAACACCTCGATGCCGATGGCCGGCTCGCCGTTGACCCGGGCGTCCGTGTCCGTGCGCGCGAAGCCTTCGCGGATGGTGGCGATGTCCCCGAGGCGCACCACGGCGCCCGCCGGCCCGGCCACCACGGGAATGTCGGCGAAGGCGTCGGCGTGCTGGCGGCGCTCTTTCAGCCGCACCAGGAGGTCGCCGCCCCGGGTCTCCAGGTTGCCGGCGGAGCGGTCCAGGGCGTTGGCGGCGACGGTGTCGGCGATGTCGCGCAGGGTGAGGCCGTGGGCGCGGCGGGCGCCGTCGTCCACGTCGATGAAGATGCGCGGCTCGCGCGCGCCCTCCAGGCCCACCTGGGTGACGCCGGGCTGCTGGATGAGGCGCTGGCGGGCGATCTCCGCCGCCCGGCGCAGGGTCCGCGCCGGCACGTCGCCGTGGATCTGCATGTCCAGGACGTCGTGCCGCCAGTCGTTGGCCTCCACCACCGGCTCGTCGGCGTCGTCGGGGAAGGTGGTGATGCGGTCCACCGCCTGCTGCACTTTCTGGTAGAGCCGCTGGTAGTGGGCGCTTTCGTTCACCTCCAGGGTGATCTCGGCGCTGCCCTCCTGGATTTCCGAGCGCACGTCGCGCACGCCGGTGAGCCCCCGCGTGGCGGATTCGATGGCGAGCACCATGCCCTGCTCGATCTCCGAGGGGCTGGCGCCGGGATAGGTAAGCTCGATGGTGACGGTGTCCTGCGAGAACTCCGGGAAGACCTCCTGCTTGACCTGGGTGGTCATCAGGAGGCCGCCCACGATGAGCGCCAGCATGATGAGGTTGGGCGCCACGGCGTGGCGCGCCATCCATGCCAGCGGCCCCTTGAGGGACGGCCGTTCCCGGTCGCGGCCGAAGCCGGCGTCGTCTTCCGGGTCGCCGCTCATGCGCCGTCCTCCCCGCCGTCGCGCGTGCGCAGCCGCATGCCGGCGGCGGGCGTCGCCAGGGGCGAGGTGACCACGCGCTCGCCGCCGCTCAGGCCGGCGTCGATGTAGACCCGCCCGGCGTCGCGGAAGACCGTGTGCACGGCCCGGATCTCCAGGCGGTCATCGGGCGTCATGACCCAGACGCTCCGGTCGCCGCGCAGCCACGCCCGGTCCAGGGCCACCACCCGGCCCAGCGAACGGCCGGCGATGCGCCCCTTGAGATAGGTGCCCAGCAGCAGGCGTGGCGTCCGGTCCAGCGGCGCCGGGACGGCCACGCGCACCCGCGCCATGCGGCCCGTCTCCGTGAGGTCGGGGCGCAGGCGCGCCACGCGGCCGATGCGGCGGGCGTCGGGGCCCCAGGCACCGGGCTTGGTGAGGGTCACGCGCGCCCCCTTGCCGTCGGGGCCGTCCACGGGGATGTATTCGAGGGCGCGCACGGGCACGGCAAGGTCCACGTAGAAGCGGCCGGTGCCCACCAGCCGGGCCACCGTCTGGCCGGCGCTCACCTGGCTGCCGGCCTGGACGTCGGTGCTCTCCACCACGGCGTCGAAAGGGGCGCGGAGCTTCGTGCGTTCCAGGTCGCGGCGGGCCTGCTTGACGGCGGCGCGGGCGTCGGCGAGGTCGGCCTCCGCCTTCTGCATGCGCGGCTCGCGCAGCACCAGGGCGCGCTCGGCGTCGCTCAGCTCGGCCTCCATCTGTTCCAGCTCGGCGCGCGCCGTGCGCTGTTCGCCCCGGGCGATCTGCTTCTCCGCCCTGGCGCGCGCCAGTTCCGCTTTCGCCTCCGCCAGGGCGGTGCGGTAGTCGGCGGGGTCGATGCGCGCCAGCACGTCGCCCTTCGCCACGCGGCCGCCCGCCTCCAGGGCGGGCGCCACCTCGATGACGCGGCCGCCCACCCGGGGCGCCAGGGCCACGCGGCGCGCCGGGCGCACCGTGCCGCGC
The DNA here is from genome assembly GCA_913055885.1 of uncultured Rhodospirillales bacterium. Taxonomy (GTDB): domain Bacteria; phylum Pseudomonadota; class Alphaproteobacteria; order Rhodospirillales; family CAJXLG01; genus CAJXLG01. The sequence goes on along the minus strand of CAJXLG010000016.1, from coordinate 5,071 downwards.
GCGGTGATGGTGGCGCGGTGGCGCCCACGTTCCGCCGTGGTGGTGGTGACCAGGGGCGCCGCCGCTTCGGCCTCGCCGCCATCGCCGCCCGACCCGGCGCCGGGGCGGTGGGTCATGAGCCAGGCGACGGCGCCCCCCGCCGCGGCGACCAGCAGCAGCCCCACGGCCGCGTTGCGCAGCCAGGCGCGCCAGGGCGGGCCCGGGTCGTCGGCCGCTTCAGCCGTTTCCGGCGTCGGTTCCATGAGTCCGGTCCGTCCGTTGTGGGTCGTTCAGGGCGCCGAAACCCCGCCCCCCGGGGCGGGGCGGCGTGACGCCGCCGGCCAGCGCCCGCGCCAGCCCCACGCGCGCCGTCAGGCGGGCCGCGCGGGCGTCCACCAGCCGCCGCCGCAGGTCCTGCACCCCGGTGAGGGCGTCCAGCACGTCCAGGTAGTCGGCGCCGCCGCTGGCGTAGCGGCCGCGCAGGCGGTCCACGGTGCGCCGCGCCGTGGCGATCTGCTCGCGGATGCGGTCGATTTCCGCCCGCGCCCGGCGCATCCGGGCCAGGGCGTCCTCCACGTCGCGCACGGCCGTTATCACGGTGCTCTCGAAGTCGGCCAGACGCTCCGCCACCACGGCCTTCGTGCGCGCCACCTCGGCCCTGCGCTCGCCGGCGTCGATGAGCGGCACCGCCAGGTCGGCGGCGATGCTGCCCAGCCACGTGCGGAACAGGTCGGCGGGAACGCCCGCCTCGCTGTCCAGGCCCGCCGTCAGGTCCAGGCGCGGGAAGCGGTCGGCGACGGCCGCCGCCACCCGTTCGTCCGCCGCCTTCACGCGCAGCAGCTTCTCGCGCACGTCGGGCCGGCGCCGCAGCAGATCGGCCGGCACGCCCGTGTCGGGCAGGGGCGGCGCGCCGGGGAGGGTTGCCTGTTCCGGGATCCGCGCCGTCCCCGGCGCCCTGCCCAGGAGCGCCGCCAGCTCGTTGCGGACGAGGCGGCGCTCGCCCCGGGCGCCGGCGAGACGCTCGCGCGTCCGGTCCACCAGTTCGCGCTGGCGCAGGAGGTCCGACAGCGGGGCCTGGCCGTTGTACACCCGGGCCGCCACCACGCTGACCATGTCGCGGTTGGTCGCCAGTTGTTCCTTCAGCAGGGCGACGCGGGCGCGCCGGGCCACCAGGCGGTACCAGGCGTCGGCCACCTCGCCGGAGAGGGAGAGCGCCGCGGCACGCAGGGCCTGGCGGTCGGCGCGCGCGTCCAGGCGGGCGGCGTCCGTGCGGGCGTCGATGCGACCCCACAGGTCCCCTTCGTAGCTGGCCGACAGGCCCACCGTGTAGGTCTCGCGCGTCGTTTCCCCGCCCGCGCCCGCCGCCCGGGCGGTATCGGCGTCGTCGCCGTTCCAGGTGCGCTCGACGCTGGCGCCGGCGCTGCCGTTGACGTCGGGGAAGCGGTCGCTGCCGGTGCGGTCCGCCGCGGCCCGGGCCTGCGCCAGCCGCGCCCAGGCGGCGCGGACACCCGGTTCGCCGGAAAGCGCCGTCTCCACCAGGTGCGTCAGGGCGGGGTCGTCGAAGCCCGTCCACCACGGGGCCGGCCGGGCCGTGTCGCCCGAGCGCGAGAAGGCATCGGGCAGGTCCGCCGGTGTCGCCACGGACGCCGGGTCGTGGGCGCAGGCCGGGAGGGCCAGGACGGCCGCCGCGGCGGACAGCTTCATGGCGCGGCCCGGTGCCGTCATGCCGCCTCCCGGGCCCCGCCGCCCGCGCGCAGAACCAGGGCCGTCAGTGCCGGCAGGAAGGTGACGGATATGATGGCGGCGCCGACGATGCCGAAGAGCACGATGGTGCCCACGCCGCGGTAGAGTTCCGTGCCCTCGCCCGGGATGAAAACCAGGGGCGCGATGCCGCAAACGGTGGTCACGGTGGATATCAGGATGGGCCTGAGCCGCGAGGCGACGGCCTCCCGTACCGCTCCTTCCGGGCCCAGGCCGCCCGTCCGCGCGTTCTCCATGGCGCGGTGGACGATGAGGATGGGGTTGTTCACCACCGTCCCCAGCAGGATCAAGAAGCCCAGCATGGAGATCATGTCGAAGGGCTGCTGGATGGCCTGGAAGCCCAGCAGGGGCAGGCCGGCGCCTGCCAGATTCAGCAGCCTGAGCCCCAGGATGCCGCCGGCGGCCCCCAGGGGAATGGCCGTCATGATGAGCAGCGGATAGCCCCAGTGGCGGAAAATGGCCACAAGCAGCAGATAGACGATGGCGATGGCCACGACGTAATTGCTGGTGAGGGCTTCCTGGGTGGCCTGGAGCTGATCGCTGGCGCCCGAGATGCTGATGTTCACGCTGGCGGGGATTTCCCCCTTGCGTTGCAGGTGGCCGATGACGTTGTCGCGTACCCGCCGCACTCCGGTTTCCAGGGGCACGTCGGCCGGCGGCACCACGTTCAAAGTGACGGTGCGGCGGCCGTCGATGCGCCGGATGGTGCTGGTGTCCACCGTTTCCACCACGTCGGCCACCGAGGCAAGGGGGACAACACCACCGTCGCGCGCGTACACGGGCACCTGGCCCAGGGTGTCCAGGTCGGCGTCCACCCCGTCCTGACTGTAGAAGTAGATGTCCACCTTTTCGTCGTCGCGGTAGAATTCGTCCACGTAGGCGCCGTCGGTCATGGCGGCCACGGTGAAGCCGAGGGTGCCCGGGTCCAGGCCCAGCTCGGCGGCCCGGCGCCAGCGGGGACGGATCTCCACCAGCGGCTGCGAAAGGGAAAGCGTTGACGGCGTGGCCTGGAGCCGGGGATCGTCGAACACCGCCTCGGCCCGGTCATAGGCGGCCGAGGCGACACTGTACACCTCGGCCAGCCGGGGCCCGGAAATATCCAGATTGACGGAGCGCGTGCCGGCGTCGTTGGAGGTGATGATGGAGCCGCGGGCGGCGAAGGCCCGCATGCCCGGATGCTCCTCCATCCGGTTCGTGATGGCGTCCATCAGGGCGCCGAGCTGGTCCGGCTCCGTGGACTCCGTGATCACCGTCAGCCCGCCGGCATCATAGAACATGGTGAAATAATCCGTGGCCGGAACGTCGGTGTCGCCGTTGGCGAAGCGGGCCGGATCATCGCCCACGTGGGGGAGGAAACGCGCTTCCAGTTCCCGGGCCACCGCGCCCACGGCGTCGAGATTGTACCCCGGCGGCGGGCTCATGCTGATGAAGGTCTTGGGCTCCTCCCCTTCCGGCAGGTATTCGGCGGGCGGCGTGAGGAAGGCGTAGACGGAGACGCTGGCGGCCACGGTGAGGGCGATGACGGCGAGCGATCGCGCCCGGCCCCGGACGAGGGTGCCCACGGCCCGCGCCACCCGGCTCTCGCCGGGGGCGGCGGAGGCCGCCGCGCCGCCGGCGCGCAGGTCGAAATGGGCCGCGGCGGCCGGCACGATGGTGATGGCCACCAGCATGGACATGAGGATGGACGCGGCCACGGCGATGGCCACATCGGAATAGAGCTGGCCTGCTTCCTGCTGGATGAAGACGATGGGCACGAAGACCAGCACGGTGGTGAAGGTGGCGGCGACGACGGCCGGCCATACCCGCGAGGCGCCCTCCACGGCGGCGCGCAGCCGGTCCAGCCCGCGCCGGCGCTCCAGGTCGATGCTCTCCAGCACCACAATGGAATTGTCCAGCGTCATGCCCACGGCGAAGGCGACGCCCGCAAGGGAGATGACGTTGACCGTGCGCCCCGCCAGCAACAGGCCCAGGAAGGCGGCGATGGTGCAGATGGGAACCCCCACCACCCCCACCAGCGTCGCGCGCCACGAACGCAGGAAGGCGAACATCACGGCCGTGGCCAGCAGGGCGCCCAGGGCCAGGTTGAGCCACACGTTCCTGAGCGACGCCTCGACGTACCCGGCGTCCTCGGCCGTCAGCTTCATCTCCATGCCGGCGGGTTTCAGGACTTCCCGGTTGATGGCCCGCATCTCGGCCAGGACATCATATTTGATGTCGATGACGTTGGAGCCGGGCTTGCGCCGCACGGAAAGGCTGATGACGGGCTTGCCGTTGACGAAGGCGCGCCCGTCGGGCTCGGCGTGGTCGAATCGCACCTTGGCCACCTCATGCAGCCGGACCACGGCGTCCCCGCGCCGGCGGACGATGAGGTTCTCGATGGCTTCCAGGTCGCCAAACCGGCCCACCGTGCGCAGCAGATAGCGGCGCTTGCCGCTTTCCACGGCGCCGCCGGAAACGTCCCGGTTGCGCTCGCGCAGGGCATCGCGCACCGCGGCCACCGGGATGTCGCGGTTGGCCAGGGCCCGGGCGTCCAGGAGCACCTGCACCTGGCGCGTGGCGCCGCCGCCGATTCCCACGCGCGCGACGCCGCCCACGTTCTCCATGCGGGGGCGGACGTTGTCGTCCACGAAATCCCGCATCATGGCCATGTCCAGCCCGCGCGGATTGCCCTCCAGGGGCGCCACCCGGAAATACATGAAGGAGTTCTGGGAGAAGGAGGTGGCATAGACGCGCGGCTGATCGACATTGCGCGGATAGCCGGGCACCTGGTTCAGGGCGTTGTTCACCCGGATGAGCGTCTGGGTGATGTCCACGTCATAGGGGAATTCCATTTCGATGCGCGCGCGGCCGCTGGCGGCGCGCGCGATCATGCGGTCCATGTTGGGGATGGAGCGCAGGTATTCCTCCTGCTCGATGAGGATTTCCTTCTCGATGTCCTGGGGCGTGGCACCGGGCCAGCGGGTCTCGACGCTGATGGTGCGCACTTCCAGGTCGGGAATCATCTGGACCGGCATGCGCAGGGCCGCCACCACGCCAAGAACGCAGACGATGAGCGTTATGACGGTGATGAGCGTGCCGTGCCGGACGAGATGATGGAACACGACGGGCTACTCCTCCACGACGTCCACGGCCTGCCCGGGGCGCAGGGACTCGTTGCCGCGCACCACCACGGTGGCGCCGGCCTTCAGCCCCTGGCGCACGTGGGCCCGGCCGTCGAACACGCGGCCCACGGTGACCCGGCGTTCCGCCACGGTGGTCCTGCCGTTCCCGTCCGGCTGCGTAACCCATACCGTGGTGCGCCCGTCGGGATGGCGCAGGATGGCGTCGCGCG
>CAJXLG010000015.1 GCA_913055885.1 uncultured Rhodospirillales bacterium | reverse complement strand
CACAGTTGCCAAGCCCCTGCAGTCTCGCGCTCAGCCCCCTCAGTGCCCCGTCTGCAGCGCCTCCAACATGACCGTGCAGGCCGTAACGCTCCTCCACGCCGCCGAGGCTGGCGCGCTTGTGGTTGACCAGATAGAAGGCCACGGAGGGCGGCAGGGTCACGGTAAGCTCCGCCGTGCGCCCCTGGATGCCCTCTTCCTCGATGGTGCGCAGGGCGTGCACCGCCGCCGCCTCCAGCGAGCGCACCATGCCGGTGCCGCCGCAATGCGGGCAGTTCTCGTAGCTGGTCTCGTGAAGCGACGGCCGCAGACGCTGACGCGACAGCTCCAGGAGGCCGAAGGCGCTGATGCGGCCGAGCTGGATGCGCGCCCGGTCGTGCTTCATGGCCTCCTTGAGCCTGCGCTCCACCTGGCTGATGTTGCGCGAATCCTCCATGTCGATGAAGTCGATGACGATCAGTCCGGCGAGGTCGCGCAGGCGGAGCTGACGGGCCACCTCCTCGGCCGCCTCCATGTTGGTCTTGAGGGCCGTCTCCTCGATGTGGCGCTCGCGCGTCGCCTTGCCCGAGTTGATGTCGATGGCGACCAGCGCCTCGGTGGGGTTGATGACCAGCGTGCCGCCGGAGCGCAGGGGCACCGACGGGCTGTGCATGGCGTCAAGCTGGCTTTCCACCTGGTACCGGTGGAACAGCGGCATGGTGGGATCGCGGTAGAGCTGCACCCGCCGCGCGTGGCTGGGCATGAGGGTGCGCATGAAGTCCTTGGCGGTGCGGTAGCCCTCCTCGCCCTCCACCAGGACCTCGTCGATGTCGCGCGCGTAGAGGTCGCGGATGGAGCGCTTGATGAGGTTCGCTTCCTCGTAGATGAGGGCGGGCGCCCGCGACTGAAGCGTGCTTTCGCGGATCTCGTTCCACAGGCGCACCAGGTATTCGTAGTCGCGCCGGATCTCGGCGCGCGAGCGCTGCGACCCCGCGGTGCGCACGATGACGGCCATGCCCTCGGGGATCTCCAGGGCGTTGAGCACCGTCTTCAGGCGCCGGCGGTCGCTGGCGCTGGTGATCTTGCGCGAGACGCCGCCGCCCCGGGCCGTGTTGGGCATGAGGACGCAATAGCGCCCGGCCAGGGAAAGGTAGGTGGTGAGCGCCGCGCCCTTGCTGCCGCGCTCCTCCTTGACGACCTGCACGAGCAGGATCTGGCGGCGCTTGATCACCTCCTGGATCTTGTAGTCCTTGAGGGCCTTGAAGCGCCGGCGCACCAGCTCGTCGCTGGCCTCGCCGCCCACGGTCTCGACGGAATCGTCCCCGCCGTGGTCGCCGCCCGTGTCGTCGCCGTTGCCGTTCTGCCCGTCGGACTCGCCGTTGGCGACCTCTTCCACGGCCTCTTCGGCCTTGAGGGCCTCCCGGTCGGCCACCGGAATCTGATAATAGTCCGGATGGATCTCGTTGAACGCCAGGAAACCGTGCCGGTTGCCGCCGTAATCGACGAACGCCGCCTGGAGCGACGGCTCTACGCGAACGACCTTGGCCAGGTAGATGTTGCCCTTGAGCTGTTTCTTGCCGGAACTCTCGACATCAAGCTCCTCGAGACGATTGCCGTCGACGACCACCACCCGCGTCTCTTCCGGGTGGGCCGCATCGATGAGCATTCTTTTTGTCATTAACGACCATACTCCCCGTCCCCGCCGGGATACCGCGCCCGTAGCGCGCCCGGCGGCCTCGGATTGACACCACGTGGCCGTAGGCGCCCCGCGCCGTCCTCTCCCCCCGGTGGACGGCGGCCGTCATCATCGTGTGGCGAATCGGATGGCCCATGGGGCAGCCCTGCCGGCCTCGTAACCGCTTCGTGCGTGTTGCCTGCCTGCGCCCGGCGGGTTTCCCGAGAGACCCTGGCCCGGGCCGGGCGCACGGGCGTCGCGGCGGGCCTCCGGTCAAGCGTCCCCGCGTGGCGGGCCACGCCGGGGGCGAATCAGGGGGCGCCGCGCCCGTGATACAACTTCCGCCCCTAAAATAGTCATCCGGGCGGCGCAGCACAATTCCTGTCTTGCCTGGGGTCTCCCCATTTCTCACAGGCGCAACCAGTGCGTTATGGCATCGTCTTTCGAGGCCATGCCTGAAGGCATGGCACCTCAAGACGACGATCAGTGAGCGATTACCTTACATTCTTCGTCATCCTGAGGTGCTCCGCCTGCGGCGGAGCCTCGAAGGATGAGGCCGTCCGACGGGCGTTTCAGGGAAATGGGGAGACCCCAGCTGTCTTGCATTTTCGTGGCGCAAAGGGCGGCACCCCGGGGCGCCTCGCGCCACGCCGCGCGCCGGGTCGGCCGGCGGCCCGAGTTTTCCGTTGAGTCAGGGGCCTGTGCCGTTTTATCAAGAGAGAGGTTGAAATGGTTGCCAGGGGCGGACCCATGCCCGTATTCCTTCGCACCTGTCTCGTCCTGCTGGCGGGGCTGGCGTGCGGTCTTGCCGCGGCGCGGCCGGCCGCCGCGACCACGATCGAGGCCGTGCGCACCGGCAACCACGCCGAGATGAGCCGGATCGTCCTGGACCTGTCGGGCGACGCCGGCTATCGCGTCTTCACCCTGGCCGACCCGTACCGCGTGGTCATCGACCTGCGCGGCGCCCGGTGGGACGCCGGGCGGGCCAGCGTTCCCGGGGCCCTGGACCACGTCAAGCGCCTGCGCCACGGCCGCTACCGCGACAACGTGGCGCGCGTCGTGCTCGACCTGGCGGCGCCGGCCCGGGTGCGCCGCGCCTTCCTCCTGGGCCCCGGCGGCGACGCCGGGCACCGTTTCGTCGTGGACCTGGCCGACACCAGCCGCGGCGCCTTCATGGAGCAGGCCGGGCTGGACAATCCCGTGGCGGATCACCTGGACGGCGAGCGGGCATCGGTGCAGGTGGCCGGCGCCGACCGCCCCGACAGCGGCAACGACGCCCCCACCCCGGGCAACAAGCCGCACGCGCCGGGCGAGCGGCCCACGGTGGTCATCGACGCCGGCCACGGCGGCAAGGACCCGGGCGCCGTGGGCGACAGCGGCGTGTACGAAAAGAACGTCACCCTGGCCGCCGCGCACACCCTGGAGAAGCTGCTGACGCGCACGGGGCGTTACGATGTCGTCCTGACGCGCGACCGCGACGTCTTCCTCACCCTGCGCGGCCGGGTGGAGCAGGCCCGCGAGGCCGACGCCGACCTGTTCCTGTCGCTGCACGCCGATTCCATCCCCGACAGTCCGGATATCCGGGGGCTGCACGTCTACACCGTGTCCGACGAGGCCTCCAGCGCCCAGGCCGCCCGGCTGGCCCGGCGCGAGAACCGGGCCGACATCGTGGGCGGCGTGGACTTCTCCCAGCAATCGCGCGAGGTGAACACCATCCTCATGGACCTCACCCGGCGCGAGACCATGAACCTCTCCGCCGAGTTCGCCGATTACGCGGTGAGCCACCTCAGCGACGCCGGACGGCTTCTGAACAACAGCCACCGCTCCGCCGGCTTTGTCGTGCTCAAGGCGCCCGACATCCCGTCGGTGCTGGTGGAGCTGGGGTACCTCTCCAACCCGCACGAGGAACGCCTGTTGCGGAAGGCATCGTATCGGCGCAAACTGATGCGGGCGCTCACGGAGGCCGTGGGCCAGTACTTCACCCGGACCCAGGAAGCGGGCCGGCCGTGACGGGGATCGATCGCAACGGGAGGAACGGGACGCCGCGGCGACGGGGCCGCGGCTGACCACACACGAGGCCGGATGCTGCGTGCCCTGACCATCGCGGGAAGTCTCCTCGTCCTCGCCATCATCATCGGGGGCGGGGCCGTTCTGGGTGTGTTCTATCACTACGGCAAGGACCTCCCGGACTACCGCCAGCTCGCCAATTACGAGCCGCCCGTGATGACCCGCGTGCATGCCGGCGACGGCCGGCTCATGGCGGAATACGCCCGCGAGGAACGCGTCTTCGTGCCCATCGAGGCCATCCCCGAGCGCCTCAAGCGCGCCTTCCTGGCGGCGGAGGACAAGAACTTCCACCACCACTTCGGCCTGGACATTCCCTCCGTCCTGCGCGCCGCCTTCACCAACCTGAAGAATCTGGGCTCGGACAAGCGCCCCGTGGGGGCCTCCACCATCACCCAGCAGGTGGCCAAGAACTTCCTGCTGTCGCCCGAGGTCTCCCTGGAGCGCAAGATCCGCGAGGCCATCCTGGCCATCCGCATGGAGCACGCCTACACCAAGGACCACATCCTGGAGCTGTACCTCAACGAGATCTATCTGGGGCGGCAGTCCTACGGCGTGGCCGCGGCGGCGCTCAACTACTTCGACAAGAGCCTGGACGAGCTGACACTCGCCGAATCGGCCTATCTGGCCTCGCTCCCCAAGGCCCCCAACAACTATCAGCCCGTCGCCGACCACCAAGCCGCCGTGGCCCGGCGCAACTGGGTGCTGGACCAGATGGCCGAGAACGGCTTCGTCGGCAAGGAACGCGTCGCACGCGCCGAACGGGAAGCCCTCGAACCCCGCGAGCGCCAGGGCAAGGACACCGTGGAGGCCGACTATTTCGCCGAGGCCGTGCGCCGCGACCTGGTGAAACGCTACGGCGAGGACAAGCTCTACGAGGGCGGCCTGTCCGTGCGCACCACCCTGGACCCGGCGATGCAGCGCATCGCCCGCCGGGAGCTGCGCAAGGGCCTGCGGGCCTATGACCGCCGCCACGGCTGGCGCGGCCCGGTCGCGGAGATCGACGCCGGCGCCGGCTGGGCCCGGCGCCTGGAGGGCGTGGCGCGCCCCGCCGCCCTGGCCCCGTGGCGGCTGGCCGTGGTGCTCAAGGTGACGCCCGATCGCGCCGTCATCGGCCTGCCCGACGGCCGCCGCGCCGCCATCCCCCTGTCGGAAATGAAGTGGGCCCGCCCCTGGATGGAGGGCCAGTGGCTGGGCGACAAGGTGCAGCACCCGGGCGACGTGGTGGATGCCGGCGACGTGGTGCCGGTGGAGGCGTTGCCCCCCGGGGAGGGCGACGGGGGCGACGGCGACGGGGGCGACGGGGACAACGGCGACGGCAACGTGCGCGCCGCCGCGGACGGCACGCCCCTCTACGCCCTGCGCCAGATCCCCGACGTCAACGGCGCCCTGGTGGCCATGGACCCGCACACGGGCCGCGTGCTCGCCATGATGGGCGGCTATTCCTACGACGCCAGCCAGTTCAACCGCGCCACCCAGGCGAAGCGCCAGCCCGGCTCCGCCTTCAAGCCCTTCGTCTACATGACGGCCCTGGAGAACGGCTTCACCCCCTCCACCCTCATCCTGGACGCACCGTTCGTCATCGACCAGGGCCCCAACAAGCCCAAGTGGAAGCCCCACAACTACGCCGAAAAGTTCTACGGCCCCTCCACCATGCGCACCGGAATCGAAAACTCGCGCAACCTCATGACGGTGCGGCTGGCGCACAGCGTGGGCATGGACAAGATCGCCGGGACCGCCGAACGTTTCGGCCTGTTCGACGACCTGAAGGAACGCCTCGCCATGGCCATCGGCGCCGGCGAGACCACCCTCATGCGGCTCACCGCCGGCTACGGCATGATCGTCAACGGCGGCCGGCGCATCGAGCCCACGCTCATCGACCGCATCCAGAACCGCGCGGGCGAGACCATCTACAAACACGACGACCGCCCCTGCCCGGACTGCGACGCCGATACCTGGCACGGCCAGCGCGTGCCGCGCATCCCCGACAACCGCGAGCAGCTCGCCTCGCCGCAGGCCGCCTATCAGGTGGTGTCCTTCCTCAAGGGCGTGGTGGAGCGCGGCACCGGCCGCCGCGTCAATTCCATCGAGCGCCCCATCGCCGGCAAGACGGGCACCACCAACAACAGCCGCGACACCTGGTTCATGGGCTTCACGCCGGACCTCGTGGCGGGCGTCTACGTGGGCTTCGACGACCCGCGCACCCTGGGCAACCACGAGACGGGCTCCAGCGTCGCCGCGCCCATCTTCCGCGACTTCATGAAGCGCGCCCTGAAGGGCGAGCCCGCCAAGCCCTTCCGCATCCCGCCGGGCATCCGGCTGGTGCGCGTCAACGCCGAGACGGGCCTGCCCGCCGGGCCCGGCGACACGGACGTCATCCTGGAAGCCTTCAAGCCGGGCAACGTGCCCGACGGCGAGCGCACGGTGGTGGGCGACCGCACCCGCTTCCGGCCCGAGGCGGCCGTGCCCCAGGCCGGCGGGCTTTACTGACGCCCGGCCCATCCGCTACAAACGCGCCCGTTCATGCACCGCACCGAACGAGGGGTAGAACCGCATGAAGGCGGAAACCGAGTCCACCATCCAGGCCCTCAAGCAGTCGCTGGAACTGCTGAGGAGGCGTCTTTGACTGGGACAACGCGCTGCGCCGCCTGGACGAACTGAACAGCCTCGCCGAGGACCCGTCGCTGTGGAACGACCCGGATCGCGCCCAGCAGGTGATGCGCGAGCGCACCCACCTGGACAACGCGATCCAGCGCCAGCTCGACGCCGAGCGCGAGCTGGACGACGTCGTTGCCCTTCTGGAGCTGGCGGACGAGGAGGATGACGCGGACTCCGCCCGCGAGGGGGAGGAGCAGCTTCGCGCCCTGTACCAGCGCGTGGAGCGCATGCGCATCAACAGCCTCCTCACCGGCGAGGCCGACGCCAACGACTGCTACCTGGAGATCCACGCCGGGGCCGGCGGCACCGAGGCCCAGGACTGGGCGGAGATGCTGCTTCGCATGTACACCCGCTGGGCCGAGGCGAACGACTACAAGGTGGAGTGGATCCAGGAGACGCCGGGCGACGAGGCGGGCATCAAGGCCGTCACGCTCAGGCTCTATGGCGACAACGCCTACGGCTGGCTGAAAACGGAAAGCGGCGTCCACCGGCTGGTGCGCCACTCGCCCTTCGATTCCTCGGGCCGGCGACACACCAGCTTCGCCTCGGTGTGGGTCTATCCCGTCATCGACGACCGCATCGAGGTGACCATCCAGGATTCCGATCTGCGCGTGGACACCTTCCGCGCCTCGGGCGCGGGCGGCCAGCACGTCAACACCACGGACTCGGCCGTGCGCATCACCCACCAGCCGTCGGGCATCGTGGTGCAGTGCCAGCAGAACCGCTCACAGCACCGCAACCGCGCCATCGCCATGGAAATGCTGCGCGCCCGGCTGTACGAGATGGAACTGCGCCGCCGCGAGGAAGAGGCGCAGGACACCAACGCCCAGAAGAGCGACATCGGCTGGGGGAACCAGATCCGGTCCTACGTCCTGCAGCCGTACCAGCTCGTGAAGGACCTGCGCACGGGCGTGGAGAAGACCAACCCGGAGGCCGTCCTGGACGGCGAGTCCCTCGACGACTTCCTGTCGGCGGCCCTGGCCGCGCGCGTGGGGGCGGCGGCGGAGGAATAGCCTCCGTCGCCGCTTCGCGGCCGCCGGCATCACCCTTTCGGCCAAGCATTCGCGTCTTGCAAAGGGTTGCCGCCTGCGCGACAGTGGCCCGGGCGCCACGGCGCTCCCGTTTTCATGCGGCCGGGACGGGACTCAAGAAATGGGTTTCCTGCCGACACTCGCGATTATTGCCGTTGTCGGGATCTTCATCGTCCTCGTCATTGCGCTTTTGTCGTACGTCTCCAACCTCGTGAAACAGGCGTACGAGATCAAGGTGGACATCAAGCGGCAGGTGGACAACGGCCTGCAGCAGATCGACGACCAGATGAACCAGCGCAGCCGCTGGATCAAGCGTGACCTCCTGAACGAAATCGAGAAAATCAAGAGCAACAACGAAACGGCCATCCAGCAGCGGGCCGAAGAACTCGCCAAGCAGAACAAGGACATGCTGGAGGCCCACGCCCAGGAGCAGCGCCAGCAGATCCGCGACCTGGAGGACCGCCTGAGCGAGTTGCGCAAGCGCCTGCGCCGCTCCGAAAAGGACATCAAGGGCCTTTTGCAGACGGTCAACGTCATGCAGGCCCTCTTGCCCGAGAACCCCATGCTGGACGCCACCAACCCGGAGGGCGCGGAAGAGGCCGAGGAAGAAGAGGAGGCGCGCGCGGCCGAGGCGGAGGCCGAACAGACCGCGGAGGCCACCGCCGCCGCCCTCGCCTCCAGTGCCGGCGCCGGCGAGGGGGAAGCCGTCCCGGCCGGCGGCGGCAACGACGGCCCCGACACCAACGGCGCCGGGGCCGGCGACACCCGGGCGGAGAACGGCTAGCCCGGGTTGTCGCACCGCTCGACGCGCTGCGTGCAAAATGCCGGCTGGCTACTCCGCCGCCACCACCTTCACCTTCCGCCCCGCCTCCAGGGCCGCCCCCTTGTCCAGGCCGTTCAGCACCCGGAAACGGGGCACGACCAGCCGGTCGAAGGGCTGCTCGCGGGCCAGGCTTTTCACCGTGTCGCCCGTCTCCACCGTCACCACCCGGACGCGCCACGGCTCGATGGCGCGCGCTTCCCTGGCGGAGAGCCGGCGGAAGCTGTAGGTGGCGCGCCGGAACGGCCGGTTCAGGGCGGCCGTGCGGTCCTCCGGGCTGAGGAACAGGAAGCGGTAGACCTGCTGCTTGCGGAAGCGGATGGCGACGCCGCGCGCGTCGTACGGGCCGCGCCGGGTGCGCAGGCGGCCGGCCCCGGTGGCGGCGGGCATGTCGTTCACCGTGAGCGGGTCCACGCGCGCCAGGTCCACGCCCGTCATCCAGTCCCGCGCGATGTAGGTGGTGAGGTCGCGCCCCCGGGCCACCCGCGCGCCGTCGAAGACGATGAGGCCGCCCTCGGGCCCCTGGGCCTTCACGGCGTCGGGGGTGTTGCGCACGCGAAAGCCCTCGGGCACGCGGAAGGCGAAACGCCCCGCCGGGTGCAGGAAGCGCCGGTCGCGCACCACGCCCTGGTCCACGTTGTTGCCGTAGACGAGACCGTCCACGCGTTCCAGGAAGGCGTCCCGCTCGCGGCGGGGCGTACCGGGCTCCGCCGCCACGGCCGCGCGCGCCGCCTCCACGCGTTCCACGGTGCGCGGGTGTGTGGCCATGATGTTGAAGGAGTCCACGGCGTCGGGATCGCGGCCCTGCTCCCGGGCCTTCAGGCGGCTGTGGGCGCGCAGGGTCTTGAGGAAGCCGGCCATGGCCGCGGTATCGTAGCCCGCCCCGGCGAGGGTGGTGATGGCGGCGCGGTCCGCCTCCGATTCCTGGTCGCGCGAGTAGCCGCGCAGGACCGCCTGGGCCCCCAGGCCCGCGAGCTGTTGCGCGGCCGAACTGTCCGTCACGGCCCCCAGCAGGCCCACCCCGATGCGGGCGAAGATGCCGCGGTTGACGCGCTCGCTCACGTGGCGGTGGGTGACGTGCGCGATCTCGTGCGCCAGGATGCCGGCCATCTCCGCCTCGTCGTCGCACAGGGCCAGCAGGCCGCGGGTGATGTAGATGTAGCCGCCGGGCAGGGCCATGGCGTTGACGATGGGCGTGTCGAGGACGGTGAAGGTGTAGTTTTCCGGCTTCTCGCCCGCCGCCAGCACCAGGCCCGCCCCCACGCGCCCCACGTAGTGGGCCAGCCCGCCATCGTCATAGCCGCCGCCGAAGGTCTTCAGGATCCTGGGGTGCTGCTTCTCGCCCAGCTCGCGGGCGTCCTCCTCGGACAGGAAGGGCGAGAAGATGCCGTCGTCCGCCGGCGCCGGCGTCGGCGCGACCAGGGCCGGGATCAGCCCGGCCACCAGCAGGCAGACCGCGAATCGGGTCATGGCGCCGTCTCCTCCACGCGTTCCAGAAGCCCGGCAGCGGGCAGCACCAGGGCCGGCCCGTTGCGGCGGGTCACCCAGCCGCGCACCCGCACCCGCCGGCCCGTCAGGCTGCCCGGGGCGATGCCCCGCCCGGCCAGGGCACGGCGCACGGGCGCTTCCAGGATGACCCCGAAAGCCTCCCACCAGTTCGGCCCGAAGTCCAGCCATGTGCGCCCGGCCAGGCGCTTGACGCGGCGCACCCGGCCGCGCACCAGCCGGAAACCGCCGGGCGCCACCGTGGCCGGCGTGGCCACCCGGTCGTCGGCCCACAGGCCGCGGCCGGCCCGCCGGGCGCGGCGCTCGCGGCGCAACAGCGCCCGCACCCGCGCCGTATCGGGCGCCGCCGTCACCAGCACCAGGCCGCGCGTCACCAGGGCCGCCGCCAGGCCGGGCCCGCCGTCCACGGGGCGCACCCGGCCACGCCGGCGGCCGTAGCGGTCGGGCGAGCGGGCGACGGCATGATAGGCGGCCACCGTTCCCGTCCGTTCGGCCAGGAAGGCGCGCGCCCGCGCCGGCCACGGGTCCCACGCCGGCACGCGCACCCCCGTCAGGCGCACGGCGCGGCCGTCGGCGAGGCGCACCGTGGCGGGGCCCGCGGCGCCGTCCAGGGTGACGCGCTCCGCCGCCGGGGCCGGGGCCGCCACCGCGACGAGGGCAAGCCCCAGCGCGGCGGCGGGCGCCACCCTGGGCGCTGGACAGGCGGCCTCACGGCTGATGGTATCACGGACATGACCACGCGACGCCCGGGCCCGGGGCAGCCGTCCCCGGGCAACGACCTGTTTCCGCCCGTCGAGCCCCACACCGCCGGCCACCTGGCGGTGGACGAGACCCATCGCCTGTATTGGGAGGAATGCGGCGACCCGGCGGGCATGCCGGTGCTTTTCCTGCACGGCGGCCCGGGCGCCGGCTGCAGTCCCGTTCATCGGCGTTTCTTCAACCCGCGTCACTATCGCATCATCCTGCTCGACCAGCGCGGCAGCGGCCGGTCGGAACCGGCCGGCAGCCTGATGGACAATACCACGCCGCACCTGGTGGCGGACATGGAGCATCTGCGCCGCCACCTGGGCGTCGGGGCGTGGCTTCTGTTCGGCGGCTCGTGGGGCAGCACCCTGGCCCTTGCCTACGGCCTGGCCCATCCCGAACGGTGCCTGGGGTTCATCCTGCGCGGGGTTTTCCTGGGCAGCGACTCCGAGATCGCGTGGTTCCTGCACGGCATGGGACGGTTCTTCCCGGCGGCGGCGCGGCGCTTCCTCACCTTCCTGCCGGAAGGCGAGCGCGACGACCCCCTGGAAGCCTACTACGCCCGCCTGCTCGACCCCGAGCCGTCGGTCCACATGCCCGCCGCCCTCGCCTGGTGCCGCTACGAGGAGGCGTGCTCCACCCTCATCCCGCCCGAGGTGAGCCACGTCAGCGCGGGGCCCGGCACCCTGGCCATGGCGCGCGTCGAGAGCCACTACTTCCGCCACGGCGCCTTCCTGGGCGACACGCCCCTGCTCCACCGCGTGGCGGCCCTCACCCACCTGCCCGCCACCATCGTCCAGGGCCGGTACGACATGGTGTGTCCCCTCCTCACGGCGGAGCACCTGCATCGCGCCTGGTCCGGGTCGCGCCTCACGGTGGTGCCCGACGCCGGGCACTCCGCCCTGGAGCCGGGCCTGCGCAGCGCCCTGGTCGCGGCCACCGAACGGTTCCTGGAGGCGGCATGAGCGACGCCGGCGACGGTGCCCCCTTCTGCGGCCGGCCCGGACTCAACGTGGCCACCTACGACCTGCGGGCGCGGCTGGACGGCCTGTTGTTCGGCGACCACGCCCCCTTCTACGCGGCCCGCGCCCGCGAGCAGGGCGGCCCGGTGCTCGACCTGGGCTGCGGCACCGGGCGCATCGCCCGCGCCATGGCGGAAGAGGCGGGCGTGGCCGTGACCGGCGTGGACCGCTCGGCGGCCATGCTGGATCGGGCCGAGGCGCGGCGCGCCGCCGCCGACCCCGAAGTGGCGGCGCGGCTGACCTTCCGCGAGGGGGACATGGTGGCGCCCGGTGTGACGGGGCCGTTCGGCCTCGTCGTCATCCCCCTGCGCGGTTTCCAGGAGATCCTCGACCCGGACGACCAGCGGCGCGCCCTCGCCGCCGCGCACGCCCGGCTGGCGCCCGGCGGGCGGCTGGTGCTCGACCTGTTCGACCCGCGCCTGGAGGCCTGCCTGCCGGCGGGCGACGACGCCCCCCTGACCCTGCCGCCCTTCCCCCTGGACGACGGCACCACGGTGCACGTCCAGGCGCGTGAGCGCCGCAACGATCCCTTTCACCAGATCATGCGCGAGGACTGGCGCTTCACCCAGTACGCCGCCGACGGCACCCTGCTGCGCGAGGAGGCCGAGGTGCTGTGCCTGCGCTGGACCTACCGCCGGGAAATGCGCTATCTGCTGGAGCTTGCCGGCTTCGTGCCCGAGGCGGAATACGGCGATTTCGACGCCTCGCCGCCGGCCTACGGCAAACAGCAGATCTGGGTGGCGCGGCTGTCGACTCTGTGAAAAATCGGAGCTAGATGCCCGTTTTCGACTGCGACGACCCGGCGGTGACGGACGCCCTGCACGCCCTCCACGCCACCGTCGCCGCGCGCGGCGGCCGCCTGGCCCCCGGCGCGCGGCTCATGGCGCACGACGGCGGCCTGTGGGTGGAATCGCCGCCGCCGCCCGACGCCGGCGCGCCGCAGCTCCAGGTGCCGGAATCCGCCCTGCCCGCCGTGGAACGCTTCACCATCGGGGTGCGCGGCGACGCCTTCCGCCGGCTGGACCACGACAGGGGGCTGGCGCCGGCGCGCGTGGCCGCCTGCGACCGGGTGCTGGCGCTGTTCAACCTGCTGGACAAGCCGGCCCGCCACCGCGCGGAAAGCCCCTGGTTCACCGTGGCGGCCCACCTGCTGGAAACCCTGGTGGCGGCGCGGCGGGGCAACAGCCGCCTGGAACACCGCCTGGCCCTGCACCGCGCCGGCGACACGGAGCGCCTGCTGGTGGACACCTTCATGGGGGCGCGCACGGTGGGCATCCCGCCGCGCGGCGACGACCCGGGCGGTCAGGCCCTCATGCCCTTCATCGACTTCCTGAACCACCACGACCGGGCGCCGCCCTATCAGCTGGCCGACGCCCGCGAGGGCGAGCGCATCCTGTGGACGGCGCGCAGCCAGCCGGCGGCCGGCACCGAGGTCTTCGTCCGCTACACCACCCTGGACGCCCTGGACAGCCTGCTCGTCTACGGCTTTCACGATACCAGCGCGCCCTGGGTGCGTTCCGTCGCCACGACCGTGTGGCCCCTGGCGGACCTGCCCCTGACGGTGGACGGCCGCATCGCCACGCCCTGGCGCGGGCCGCTGCCCCTGCCCCTCACGCGGCTGCGGCCATGGATGCCGCAGATCCCGGCGTGCGACGCCGACGGCATCCGGCTTTCCCACCTCTTCCTGGCGGGGGCGGACGACACCACCACGGCCCCGGCGGCAGCCCGCCGCCTGCTCGCCGCCCTGGTCCACACGGCGCGCCCCGACCTGCCGCGCGACGCCACCGACCGGGCCGCCGACGACGCCGTGGACGCCCTCCTTGCGATCAACGATCGCTTCTACGCCGACCTGGAAAAGCGCACGGCGCACCGCGCCGATCCCGGCGCCGCCGCCGTCCACCGCATGGCCACGGAACAACGGGCGCGGCTGGCCGCCCACACCGGCGGCAATCCCGCGTAATACCAGCGGCAGACCGTGAAGCCGCAGCATCTCCGCCGCGTCCTCCGGCGTCGCCATCTCACCCCTTCCTAGGGGGTCATTTCCTCATGTCGCTGGGGGACCAGTTTTCCATGTCGCCTGACACGAAGAAACGGTCGCCTTCCCGGAAGGGTACGGGCCTGTCGAATTCCAGGTAATCAGCGACCCGGGCATAAAAGTGGCCTTCCCGGCTCCAGTCCCGTTCCACGGCAACCACCCGGGCGGTGGCAAAATATGCCTAGCCGGATTGTCGCACCGCTCGACGGGCTGTGTTGGCCTGCACCGTGCCGATTGCGAGGAGAAGGCCCGCAGGCGTTGCCCAGGGGTCAATGACTCATGAGCAACGTCAGGTCCGCCTCTTCGAGCATATAGCGCGTCACGCCGCCCAGGATGAATTCGCGCAGCCGGCTGTGGGTGTAGGCGCCCATGACGAAGAGGTCGCAGCCGTGCTCGCCGGCCACGCGCTCCAGGGCCTCGCCGATGCCCTCGTGGTGGCCGGGCTCCACGTAGCGCGTGCGCGCGTCGATGCCGTGCCACGCCAGGAAGGCCGCCAGCTCCCCGGGGGCCGCCGCGCCCCGGCCGCCCTCCCTGGCCGCCAGGAGGGTCACCTGGTCGGCCGTCTCCAGGAAGGGCATGGCCGCGCGCACGGCGCGGCCGCTCTCCACGCTGCCGTTCCAGGCGATGCACACCCGGTGGCCAACGGCCTCCGGCGCCCGTGCCGGGCTCACCAGGACGCCGCCGCCCCCCTGCACCAGGGCGGCGTTGCTTTCCAGCACCCCGGAAAGGTCGGCGTCGGGGTCGGGCCGGCCCACCACCGTCAGGTCGGCGATGCGCGCATAGCCCGCCACCAGGGTCTCCTCGTCCCCGTTCACCTGGCGCCAGCCGGCGGAAACCCCGTCCGGCCCCGGCGGCAGGGCCACCTCGTCCACGCCCTGCACCCGGCATGCCTCGTCGAAAAGTTGGCGCGCCTGCTGCGTCCGGCTGTCGGCTTCCTGCTCCGCCGTCTGGATCATCTCGTCCACCATGGAGCCGGAAAGCCCCTCGCCCACCACGGGCACGCTCGCCGCCGTGTCGGGGCGCACATGCAGCGCCTCGACGTGGGCCTTGAAGCGCCGGCCCACGACAAAGGCCGTGGCGAGGGCGGTGCTTCCCGGCCGGCTGCCGGTGACGGGAACCAGGATGGTGCACAGGCTCAAGGCGTCGCCTCCTCCTTCAGATGCGCTCGGACCGCCGCCAAAGTCTGCTCCCTGCTGCCCGACGTGTCCACCCGCGACCACGTCAGCTCGCCCAGGTCGAGGGCGCGCTGCTTCTCCAGCACCTCGACGGTGGCGTCGGAGGCGTTCTGCGTGCGCTCGCGGATGCGTTCCGCCATGACCCCGGCGGGGGCCTCCAGCCACAGGCCGTGGAAGGGCACGCCCTCGGTGTCCGCCACCTCGGCGATGTCGGCGCGTTCCTCGGGCTGGCCGAAGACGCCGTCGGCGACGACGGAATGCCCCGCCCGCAGGGCCCGTCGCGCCAGGTCGAACACGGCATCGTAGGTGCGCACGGTCATGGCGTGGCTGTAGGCCTCCTCCGGCAGGGGGTCGAGGAAGTCCACCCCCCACAGGCGCTTGCGGATCTGGTCCGTGCGCAGCACCAGGGCGCCGGGCGCGGCGCCGATCTCCGGCGCGATCTCGCGCGCCGCCCGCGACTTGCCCGATCCCGACAGGCCGCCCACGGCGACGAGCCGCGGCGCCGGCGGGGCCAGATAGCCTTCGGCCCGGGCCAGATAGTCGCGCGCCTCGGCCGCCAGGTCGCCGTCCGGCCCCCCGGCGGCGGAGGCCATGACGTGCGCCCGGATGGCGGCGCGCAGGGACAGGAACAGCGGCCACGCCGCCAGCCCGTCCACGTCCGGCGTGCGCGCCATGTAGCGGTTGAACACCAGGTTCGCCTGGCGCCGGCGGTCGTGCGCCTCGAAGTCCATGACCAGGAAGGCCAGGTCGTAGAGCACGTCGATGCGCGCCAGGTCGTCGCGGAACTCGATGCAGTCGAACAGCACCGGCCGGTCGTTCACCAGGCACACGTTGCGCAGGTGCAGGTCGCCGTGCGCCTGACGCACCCGGCCCTCGCGCCGGCGGTCCTCCAGCACGTCGGCGGCCCGGGCGAGGGCGTGCTCGCTGGCGTGGGTGAGGCGCTCCGTGGCCGCCGGGTCCAGGTAGTCGGCCCCGATGGTGCCGAAGACGGTGGCGTTGCTGTCCACCACCCAGCGCAGGCCGTGGGCGCCGCCGTAGGCGTCCGTCACCTCGGCGGCGTCGTGGAAGCGCGCCACCGTGTCGGCCAGCGCCCGCGCCCGGTCGTCGTCCAGCTCGCCGCGCCGGGCCAGGCGGTCGAACAGGGTGTCGGTGTCGAAACGGTTCATCACCACCACCCAGTCCGCCACCGGGCCGTCGCCGTCCAGGGCGAGGGTCCCGTCCGCCTCGCGGGTGACGGCGCTGACGCCCCGGTACAGCTCGGGCGCCGTGCGGCGGTTCAGGCCGACCTCGCGCTCGCAGTAGGTCTGCCGCAGGGCCACCGTGCCGAAATCCAGGTAGGGCAGGGTGACGGCCTTCTTGAGCTTGTAGACCGTATCCCCCACGAGGAAGAGGTGGGAGATGTGGGTCTCGGCGCGCTCCACCGGCGTGTCGCCGTGGGTGGCCGGGTCGCCCAGGAAGGCGATGACGGCGCTCTGGTCCTCGGTCTCCATGCGGTCCCTCCCGATGGTTGGCCGCACCAGTGTGGCGGCCGTGGCGCCACCGGGCAACGGCCTACTGATCCAGCACCAGGGGGAAGTCCGTGCCGCGCGAGGTGGCCGTGGGATACTGGGTGTACTTGGCGGCGCGGCGCGACAGGCGGGGCACCGTCGCCTCCACGAAGCGCATGGCCTCCATCACGTCCACGGCGCCGTCGCGCGGGGCGCGGTCGGCGCGCCCGCGCAGGGCCTCCAGGAGGGCGTAGGTCACCACCCCGTGGCCCAGGCTGTCCAGCTCCACGGCGTACTGGTCGCGGTCCGTGGCGGCCAGGATGTGCACCCCCACCGTGCGCGACAGCATGCGCAGCGCCTTCAGCCCCTTGTAGTCCTTGAGCGGCGACACGGCCGTGCCGGACTTGCACGAATCGATCACCAGGAAGACCCGGTCGGGCCCCAGGGCATGCATGTGCCGCTTGAGGTCCTTCACGGAGAGGGCCTTTTCGCGCACGGCGCGCGGCGACGTGGGCACCACCTCGTGCGGCAGGAAATACCACCGGCCGGCGATGCTCAGGCCGTGGCCCGCCATGTAGATCACCGCCACGTCGCGCGGCGGTGCCCGGCGCAGGCGCTCGAAGGCGTCCAGGATGCCCTTGCGGGTGGCGGCGCTGTTCGTCACCCGGGTGCTGCGGGTCTGGCTGAACAGCTCCGTCTTGCGGTCGGCGAAGAAGGTGCGCAGGGCCTTGGCGTCGGGCGTGGCGTAGTTGAGGTTGAGGTCCGGGTCGGCGTACTTGTTCACCCCCACGGTGAGCAGGTGCAGCCGGGGCGCCGTCTCCGCCGCGTCCGTGCGCACCATGACGGCCCTGGGCGAGCTTTCCAGCGCCTCGTCGTTGACGGCCACGGCGGACAGCACGTTGTCCCCCGGCGTCAGGGTCAGGCGGTAGCGCTTCACCACGCGCGGGCCGCCGTCCTCGGCCTCGCCGCGCTCCGTCGCCTCCACGGCCCGGGCCGACACCCGCTTGCCGTTCTGGAACAGCCGCAGGTCCTGCACGCCGCTGCCGCCCCGGTCGCTCGCCAGCACCTCCACGATCATTTCGTCGCTGTCGGCCTCCGTGTCGCTTTCCGGCGAGACGAAGCGCACGTTGGGCGGCAGGTGGATGCCCTCGCGGATGGCCTTGACGTCCGCCTCGGCGGCGGGGTCTTCCAGGGTAGCGGGGATGAGGGCCGGCTGGTAGTAGCGGCCGGTGAACTGCTCGATGGGCATGTCCTCCTTCTCGGAAGCCCACTCGATGCCGTCCAGGGCGTCGGCACTGCCCTCGAAGCGGCCCTTGGAATCCACCACGGCCCAGCCGTCCGTGGTGGAGATGAGGGACAGCAGCCGGCTCTTGGTGTCCAGGTGCCACAGCCGCGTGGTGCCGTCGGCCGAGCCCGACAGGGCGAGGGTGCCCGCCTCGTCCACCCGGGCGTAGCTCACCGTGGCGTCGTGGCTGCCCAGCGTGTACGGATCGCCGCCGTCCAGGGGCCACACGCGCACCGTGCCGTCGGCCCCGCCGGAGACGGCGATGCCGCGTTCCGGGTGCAGGCCCACGCTGGTGACGTGGCCCTCGTGGCCGCCGAAGCGGTGGCGGATGGCCCCCGTTTCCAGGTCCCACACCACCACCGTGCCGGCCTCGGTGGCCCCGGCGGCGCGGCCCGCGGCGGCCGCCACGCTGAGGTCCGTGACCACCCCCTCGGGGCTTTCCAGGTCGCGGACGGCACGCGGCGCGCCGCCCACGGCCCACAGGGCGATGCGGCCCGCCCTGTCCGCCGCCAGGACCCGGTCGCCGCCGCCCGCCCGGGCGATCACGGTGAAGCCGGCGTCATGGCCGTCGGCCGTGGTGGCGGCCAGGTTGTCGTCGCGGTCGCGGACCTCCAGGTCGCCGTCCTGCCGCCCCAGGACGAGCCAGCGGCCGTTCCCCGTGAAGGCCACGGCGCGGCCGCTGGTGGCATAACCGCCGGACAGGGTCGCCGCCGTCTCCAGGCTCTTCAGGTTCCACAGGCGCAGGGTGAGGTCCTCGCTCATGGTGGCGGCGGTCTTGCCGCCGGGCGCCACCGCCACGCTGTGCACGCGCGAATCGTGGCCCTTGAGCGCCGCCACCTCGCGCCCCGCGTTGAGGTCCCAGAGGCGCACGCTGTTGTCGCCCACCGCCGTGAGCAGGAAGCGCTCGTCGGGTGTCAGGGCCAGGGCGGTGACGGGCCCCGTGGCGTCCTCGGCGACGCGCAGTTGCGGCTTGACGATGATCTCCGACTGCTTCTGCACGGCCCGCTGAACGGCCCGGCTCTGCTGGCGCAGCACCTGCGAGCCGCCCACCTGGGCGTGGGCCGCGGCCGTGGCCAGGACGACCCCGGCGGCCAGGACGGGCAGGACCAGACGACGCAGCATGGTGGCCTCCCTGCGGCTGTGGCGGCCGGACGCCGGCCGCATCGTGACGCGATTCCGGATAACCTACCAGACGACGCCGCCCTTGTAGAAAGCGAAAAAGAGCCGCGCCAGGACATTCCCCATCCACTTGGCGCGTACAATCCTTACGTTTTATTGTCGTCCTTCGAGGCTCTTTTCAGGGAAAAGAGCACCTCAGGACGACGATCATAAGGCGAATATGTAACCATAATCGTCATCTTGAGGTGCTCCGCCGAAGGCGGAGCCTCGAAAGATGGCGCCGCCCGACGGGTGTTTGAGAAAACATGGGGAATGTCCTGGAGCCGCGCCCCTTGCCGCGCGGCGTCCAGGGTCGTAGATTCAGGCCCCTTTTCCGCACCGCCAAGGAGCACCATGCCCGGCAGCGCCAGCTTCGGCCGCGTCAACTGGATCGGCTTCTGGACCCTGTACAAACGTGAGGTGCGCCGTTTCCTGAAGGTGTACCTCCAGACCATCGGGGCGCCGGTGGTCATGGCCATGCTCTTCCTGGCCGTGTTTTCCCTGGCCCTGGGGCGCAACGTGGAGACGGTGAAGGGCGTCCCCTTCCTGGCCTTCCTGGCCCCGGGGCTGATGATGATGACCATCATCCAGAACGCCTTCACCAACTCCGCCTCGTCCATCATGATCGCCAAGGTCCAGGGCAACATCGTGGACGTCCTCATGCCGCCCCTCTCCCCCGGCGAGCTGACCCTGGCCTTCGCCCTGGGCGGCGTGACGCGCGGCCTCATCGTGGGGGTTGCCGTGGCCGTGGTGATGAGCTTCGTCGCCCCCGTCAGTGTGGCGAACATCGCCCTCGTCGCCTACCATGCCGTGGCGGCGTCGCTGCTCCTCTCCCTCATCGGCGTGGTGGCCGGCATCTGGGCCGACAAGTTCGACCACATGGCCGCCGTCACCAACTTCGTCATCACCCCCCTGTCCTTCCTCTCGGGCACCTTCTACTCCATCGACAAGCTGCAGGGCGTCTTCCGCGACCTCGCCTACATCAACCCCTTCTTCTACCACATCGACGGCTTCCGCACCGGCTTCATCGGCCACGCCGACGCCAACCCGCTCTTCGGTGTCGCCGTGACCCTGGCCGCCAACGTCGCCCTCTTCGCCGTGGCCTACGGGCTGTTCAAGAGGGGCTGGAAGCTGAAGGCGTAGGGAAGAGACCGGGACATCCCCGGGGGAAGGCGGCGGCCTTCCCCCGGACCCCCCATCCATTACGCGACGGGTGCTCACGCATCGGCCCGCTCGCGTTCCGGCACGCCCATGGCCCGCAGGTGCGCCACCAGGAAGTCCATGAAGTGGTGGATGAGCGCCTTGCGCCCCGCGTTCTCCGGCCACACGAAATAGGCTCCCGGCGACGGCGGCTTCCAGCCCGGCAGCATCTCCACCAGCGTCCCCGCCGCCAGGGCGTCGCGCACCAGGAAGGCGGGCAGAAGCGCAATGCCCTGGCCGGCCATGGCCAGGCGCCCCACGGCGCGCGCGTTGTCGGCGCTCACCGCCGCCTCCGGCCGCACGGCCGCCGTCGTCCCGTCCGCGCCCGTGAGCACGATGTCCCGCGGCAGGGTGGTCAGCCGGATCCAGTCGTGGTCCGTCAGGTCCGCCGGCTCGCCCGGCGCCGGCCGGCCTTCCAGGTAGGACGGGGCCGCCACCAGCTTCTGCCCCACCTCCATGAAGCGGCGCGTCATCAGGGGGCCCGATTCGGCCGGCCCCAGCCGGATGGCCAGATCGTAGCCCTCGCGCACCAGATCGTGCGCCGCGTCGGAAAAGGAGACCGACAGCCGCACCCCGGGGTGCTGCTCGCGGAAGGTGGCGAGATCCTGGACGAACGGGCCTTCCGACAGCATGGCCGGCACCAGCAGCCGCAGCTCGCCACGGGCCGCCACGGCGCGCCCGGCCATCTCGGCGAGTCCCGTCTCCGCCGCCTCGCTCATGATGCGGGCCTGCTCGAACAGGGCCTCGCCCTCCGCCGTCAGGGAGAGCCGCCGGGTGGAGCGGTAGAGCAGCGCCACCCCCAGCCGGCTTTCGAGCCGGGCCACGTGGT
Source organism: uncultured Rhodospirillales bacterium (assembly GCA_913055885.1). GTDB lineage: Bacteria > Pseudomonadota > Alphaproteobacteria > Rhodospirillales > CAJXLG01 > CAJXLG01. The sequence continues at coordinate 1,429 of CAJXLG010000015.1, read as the reverse complement.
GGCTCACCACCGCCCGCGACAGGCCCAGCTCCGCCGCCGCCCCGGCGAAGGAGCGCGCCTCCGCCACCCGGGCGAAAATGGCCATGGGCCGGAGCGTGTCGAGCATCCGTCAACCTCGTGCAACAGTCCGTTCGATCAAGCCCATCTTATCAGACGCGCGCCGCGATGCTATCTCTCCGGCACCCTTTTCGCCCTGCATCATGGAGCGCGCCCATGCGCAAGCTGATCGTCCGCCTTGTGGTGATGCTGCTGGTGGTGGGGGCCGTCCTGGGCGGCCTGTTCTATTTCAAGATGTTCCAGGTCCGCATGATGGAGAAGGCCCTGTCGGGGCCGCAGCCGCCGGCCACCGTCGCCGCCACCAGGGCGCAGACGACAAAGCGCCGCACCACCCTGTCTTCCGTGGGCGCGCTCACGGCCGTGCGCGAGGTGGCCGTCAGCCCGGAAATGGGCGGCACGGTGGAGAAGATCACCTTCAACTCCGGCGACCGGGTGGAAAAGGGCGAGGCCCTGGTGCGCCTGGACGCCGGGGTGGAGCGCGCCGCCCTGGAGGCCCTCAAGTCGGAACGCGAGCTGGCGCGGCTCACCTTCAACCGGCGCAAGGAGCTCCTGCCCACGGACGCCGTGTCGCAGGCGGATTTCGACAAGGCGGCGGCGGAATACCGCGCCGCCAGGGCGCGCGTGACGGAGCAGGAAGCGGTCATCCAGCAGAAGACCATCCGCGCCCCCTTCGAAGGCGTCCTGGGCATCCGCGAGGTGGACCCGGGCGCCTACGTGGAGCCGGGGCGCAAGCTCGTCCATCTGCGCGCCCTGGCGCCCATCTACGTGGACTACGACCTGCCCGAGCGCCACTACGGCAGGGTAAAGCCGGGCCAGACGGTGAAGGTCACGGTGAAGGCGCTGCCCGACGAGACCTTCAAGGGGAACGTCAAGGCCGTGGACACGGCCATCCAGGAAGACACCCGCACCCTTCAGGTGCGGGCGCGCCTGCCCAACAAGGCGAAGCGCCTGCGCCCGGGGATGTTCGCCTCCGTCAAGACCATCGTGGGCGAACCGCGCGGCGTGGTCACCGTCCCGCGCACGGCGGTGAGCTACAACCCCTACGGCGACTACGTCTACGTTCTGGAAAAGAACGACGCCGGCGAGCTGATCGCCAACCGCCGCCAGATCGAGACGGGCGCCGCCGGGGACGGCCGCGTCGCGGTCACCGACGGCCTGGAGGCGGGCGAACGCGTGGTGCGCGCCGGCCAGAACAAGCTGCGCCCGGGCCGCCGGGTCAAGGTGGACAACAGCGTCACCCTGGATGACGCCGGCAAGGTGACGAGCGGGGCGGACTGATGGAAGGCCACCCGACCTGGCGGGCAGCCGTCGGCAGGGTCCCCTTTCGAGGCCCCGCCTCGGGCGAAGCACCTCATCTTTCGAGGCTTCACCC
>CAJXLG010000014.1 GCA_913055885.1 uncultured Rhodospirillales bacterium | reverse complement strand
CCGCGCCGGCGTCAGCGCCACGGTGGCGGCGGAAATCACGGCCGTCCCCGTGGACGAGGGCGCGCCGGTGGAACGCGGCGACGTCCTGGTGCGCCTGGACAGCGCCGCCATCGACGCGCGCCTGGACGCCACCCGGGCCGACATCGCCCGCGCCCGGGCGGAGCGCGAGGCGAAGCGGGCCACGGTGGCATCCCTCAAGGAGACGGTGGCCTTCTGGGAGGGCGAGCTGGAACGCGACCGCCGCCTGAGCGGCAAGGAGGCCGTGTCGCGCAGCCAGGTGAAGCGCACCGCCGACCGCCTCAACGAGGTGACGGGCCGGCTCAACAGCACCCGCCAGACCCTTGTCGCCCTGGACGCCCGCATCGAGGCCCTCAAGGCGAAGCGCAAGGAACAGCGCGCCAACAAACAGGACCGCATCCTGAAGGCGCCGTTCGCCGGCACGGTGGTGGAACGCGCCGTGGACCCGGGCGACCGCGCGGCGCCCGGGAAAACGCTGGTGGCCGTCGCCACCACGGACCGCCTGCGCCTGGCCTTCGACGTGCCGCAGGGCGACCTCGCCCGTGTGGCGCCGGGGCAGCGGGTGCGCCACGGCGAGGGCGCCACGACCCGCCTCGCGCGCCTGCACCCCGCCCTGAATGACGCCCGCCTGGCGCGCGCCGAGGCCCCCCTGCCCGCCGACAGCGGGTACGCGCCGGGCGCCTGGGTCCCGGTCACCGTGGTCACGGGCCGCACGCAGGAGGCGGCGCGCATCCCCGTGGGCGCCCTGGCGGGCCGTGACGGCGGCACGGCGCATGTCTACGCCATCACCGGCGGTCGCGCCCACGCCCACGCCCGCGCCCGCGCCCGCGCCCACACCGTCACCATCCTGGGCCGGCGCGGCGACCGCGTCGCCGTCACGGGCATCGCGCCCGGCGCCAGGGTGGCCGTCAGCCCCTATCCGGCCTGGACGCGCCTGTCCGACGGCCGGCGTGTGACGGTGGTGCGGCCATGAACCTCCCCGCCCGCGCCCTGAAGCATCCCCACGTCCTGGCCGCCCTCGTCCTTCTGGTGGCGGTGTGGGGTATCATCGCCTACGTGCGCACGCCCACGGACCTGTTTCCCGACACGGCGCCGCCCCAGGCGGCGGTCATCGCCACCTTCCCCGGCGCGGCGGCGCACGACGTGGCCGACAGCGTCACCCGCGTCCTGGAAAAGGAATTCAACACCCTCGACGGCGTGAAGAGCATCACCAGCACGTCCCGCGACGGCGTGGCCTCCGTCAACGTGGAATTCACCTACGGCCGCACGGCGGCGGGCGCGGTGACGGCCGTGCGCAACGCCCTGGACCGGGTGGCGCCGGACCTGCCGGAGGCCATGCCGCCGCCCCGGGTGTACCCGGTGAACGACGCCACCCAGAGCGTCCTCACCCTGGCCCTGCGGCCGAGGGCGGACAGCCCCAAGACCCTGGCGGACGTGCGCCTGCTGGCGGAGAACGTCATCAAGGACCGGCTGCTGCGCCTGTCGGCCGTGGGCGACGTGGCGGTCTTCGGCGGCCACGAGCCGCGCGTGCGCGTCGCCGTGGACCGCCGGGCCCTGGCGGCGCACGGCCTGTCCGTCGAGCGGCTGGCGGCCACCCTGAAGGACGCCAACCTGACGGTCCCCGGCGGCCGCGTGGAACGCGGCGGCACCACCACCCTGGTGACCCTCACCGGCGACCTGCCCGGCCTCGACGCCATCCGGGAGGTGCCCGTGGCGGTGCCCGGCGGCGGCACCGTCCCCGTGGGCGAAGTGGCCACGGTGACGCGCACCACGGCGGAACAGCGCGCCGCCTTCCACGGCAACGGCCGCACCGCCATCGGCCTCAACGTCATGCGTCCGGGCGACGGCGCCACCCTGCGCGCCATCGAGGCGGCGAAGGCCGAGCTGCCCGCCCTGCGCCGGACCTACAAGGACGTGCGGTTCATCGTCGCCGGCAGCCAGCAATCCCTCATCGAGGTGAACGCCCACGGCCTGCGCACCAGCCTGGCCCAGGCCGTGGTCCTGACGGTGGCGGTGATCTTCCTGTTTCTGGCCGACCTGCGCGTGGCGGCGGCGGCGGCCACCAGCATTCCCCTGGCCTTCCTGGGGGCGCTGGCGGTGCTCGGCTTCACGCCCTACAGCCTCAACATGGTCACCATGTCGGGGCTCATCATCGCCGTCGGCCTGGTGATCGACAGCGCCGTGGTGGTGCTGGAGAATATCGTGCGCCGCCACCGCGCGGGCGCGGCGGGGGCCGTGGCGGCGGCGCGCGAGGGCACGCGCCAGGTGGCCCTCGCCGTCACCGCCGGCATGCTGACGACGGTGGTGGTGGTGCTGCCGGTGATGGTGGCGGGGGGCTACATCCAGCGCATCATGCGCCCCCTGAACCTCATGGTGACCAGTACCCTGGTGGCGTCGCTGCTGGTGGCGCTCACCGTCATTCCCGTCCTGGCGGCGCGCTTTCTGGGCCGCGAGCGCCGTCGCGGCCGGGTGGAGCGCGCCCTGGACCGCGTGCAGGGCGGCGTGGACCGCCTGGGGGATGCCGTGGCGGCGGCCGTGCGGCGCGCCCTGAAGCGGCGCTGGCTGGTGGTGGCGGCGGCCGTGGTCTTTTTCGTGGTCACCATGCGGGTGGTGCCGCCCCTCATCGGCAACGAGCTCATGCCGCCCATGGACACGGGCATCGCCACCGTCACCTTCGAGGCTCCCGCCCATTATGCCCCGGCGCGCGCCGAGCGGGTGCTCTCCCGGGTGGAAGACCGCATCCGGAAGACGCCCGGCGTGACCCGGCTGTCGGCGACCCTGGGGGCGGAGCCGGGGAAGCTGAGCTTCGGCGGCGGCGGCGCCACGCCGCGGACGGCGAACCTCACGGTGCACCTGGTGCCGCGCACCCAACGCGACGCCACCATCTGGACCCTCATGGACCGCTGGCGCGGCTTCCTGGCGCGCCAGCCCGGGGTCAAGAGCCATACGGTGATGGAATACGGGGCCACGCCCATCTCCACCACCAGGGCCCCCCTGGACGTCATCATCAGCGGCCCCGACGCCGCCGTGCTGGACCGCCTGGGCCGGCGGGCGACGCGGGCGCTCAAGGGGCTGCCGGGCGTCATGGACGTGCGCCGGAGCTGGTTCCCCGACAAGCCGGAACGGCGCATCCGGGTGGACCGCGAACGCGCCCGCCGCCTGGGCCTGGACGCGGCGGCCGTGGGCCGCGCCGTGCAGGCGGCGGTGGACGGCCTGCCGGCGGGCGACCTGCGCCTGCGGGGCTTCCTGGACGTGCCCATCCGGGTGGCCTACGCCGACGCGGACGTGGACCGGCCCGGGGGCCCGGGCGGCATCTACGTGCCCGCCGACCCGGGCCCCCTGCCCCTGCGTGCCGTCACCGCGTCCAGCGTCCACGACGCCCCGCCCGTCATCACGCGCGAGAACCTGCGCTCCACCCTGGACATCACCGCGGTGAATCGCGGCCATACCATCGCGCAGGTGGCGGCCGAAGCCGAAAAGCGCCTGACGGATGTGACCGTGCCGGCGGGCTACAGCATCGAAGTGGCCGGCACCATCAGCGACCTGCGCAGCAACCAGGGGCGCATGCGCGACGCCCTCATTCCGGGATTCCTGATGCTGGCGCTTCTGCTTTTCGCCCTGTTCCGCTCCGTGCGCCACGCCGTGACCATCCTGTCGGTGGTGCCGCTGGCGGTGGCCGGGGGCCTGTGGGGCCTGCTGGCCTTCGGCAAGCCCATGTGCATGCCCGCCATCATGGGGCTGATCCTGCTGGGCGGCACGGTGGTGAACAACCAGATCCTGCTGCTGGATTTCATCGTCCAGGCACGGCGCGAGGGCCTGGACCGCACGGAGGCGGTGGTCCAGGCGGTGCGCCTGCGGCTGCGGCCGGTGCTCATGACGACGCTTTCCACCATCCTGGGGCTGTCGCCGCTCATCTTCGAGATGGCCGTGGGCCTGGAACGCATGAGCCCGCTGGGCATCGCCGCCGCCAGCGGCCTGCTCGCCGGCATGGTGCTTACCTTCATCGTGGTGCCCGTGGTCCACACGCTGCTGGACGACCTGCCACGGTGGGGTGATCGCCGTCACGAAGGGGTTGCATGATGCTGTGTTAAACTTAATTCAGGGCTTGGCTTGAACGTGACGGGTCCCGCCCGTACCGGACCGACAGGGGAGAGATCATGATCGACGGGACGCCCTTCACCGTGGCGCGCCTGCCGCGCATCGTGTTCGGCGAAGGACGCATCAGCGAGCTGCCGGCGGAAGCCACCGCCTTCGGTCCCAACGTCCTCCTGGTGACGGGGGCCTCCGCCTTCCGGGAATCGCCCGCCTACCGCCCGGTCATGGACGGCTTCGCCGACGCCGGCGCCACCGTGGAGACGGTGCGCGTGGACGACGAGCCCACGCCCGACCTGGTGGACGATATCGTGGGCCGCTACCACAACGCGGGAATCGACGTGGTGGTGGCCGTGGGCGGCGGCAGCCCCCTGGACGCGGGCAAGGCCGTGGCGGGCCTGCTGCCCACGGGACGTTCCGTCATGGACCACCTGGAAGGGGTGGGCCAGGGCATTCCGTATGAAGGCCCCTCCCTGCCCTTCGTTGCCTGCCCCACCACGGCGGGCACGGGCAGCGAGGCCACCAGGAACGCGGTGCTGGGCCGGCGCGGCGCCGAGGGCTTCAAGAAGTCCTTCCGCCACGAGTGCCTGGTGCCGCGCGTGGCGGTAATCGACCCGGCGCTTCTGGAGACGGTGCCGCGCCGGGTGATGGCCGCCGATGGCATGGACGCCTTCACGCAATGCCTGGAATCCCTCACCTCCACGGGCAGCACGCCCTTCACCGCGCCCCTGGCGTGGGCGGGCCTGGAGGCCATCCGGGACGGCTTCTTCACGGCCATCGAGGACGGCCAGAATGAGGCCGCGCGCGTGGGCCGGGCGCGCCTGCACTATGCCGCCCTGGCCTCGGGCATCAGCCTGGCGCAGACGGGGCTGGGGGCCGTGCACGGCCTGGCGTCGCCGCTGGGCGCCTTCTATCCCGTGCCCCACGGCGTGGTTTGCGGCACCCTGGTGGCCGAGGCGGTGGACGTGAATCTTTCGGCCCTGGAGGCGCGGGCCCCCGAGAGCCCGGCGCTCGACGTCTACGCCAGGGCCGGCGCGCTCCTCACGGGCCGGCCCGACACGGACCATGCCACGGCGCGCCGGGCCCTCGTGGACACCCTGCGCGACTGGGCGGAGCGCCTGGACCTGCCGCGCCTGTCCGACTACGGGATGGAGGAATCGGCCATTCCGCAGATCGTCGCCAACAGCCGCGGCAGCTCCATGAAGACCAATCCCGTGACGCTCACGGACGACGAGCTGGCGGAAATCGTGCGGCGGCGCCTGTAGGGATGCACTTCGAATCCATCTTCATCGAGGTCGCCGCCGTCCTGTTGTTCGCGGTGGCGGTGGGCGGTGTCGGGCTGCTGGCGCGCCAGCCGCTCATCGTGTCCTTCCTGGCGGCCGGGGTTCTGGCGGGGCCGGACCTCCTGGGGCTCGTGCAGTCCCGGGAGCAGATGCACCTCCTGGCCCAGTTCGGCGTGGCCCTGCTGCTGTTCGTGGTGGGGCTGAAACTGGACCTCGGGCTGGTGCGGGCCATCGGCAAGGTGGCCCTGGTCACCGGCCTGGGACAGGTGATCTTCACCTCGGTGATCGGGTTCGGGCTGTGCCTGCTGCTGGGGCTGGGGGTCCTGCCCGCCCTGTACGTGGCGGTGGCGCTGACCTTCTCCTCCACCATCATCATCGTCAAGCTGCTGTCCGACAAGGGCGAGATCGACGCCCTGCACGGCCGGGTGGCCCTGGGCTTCCTGATCGTCCAGGACATCGTGGTGGTCCTGGTGATGATCGCCCTGTCGTCCCTGGCCATCGGCCGGCAGGAGGAAGGCGCCCTGCTGGCCGGCCTGGGCGGCATGGGCCTGAAGGCGGCCGGCCTGTTGGCGGTCCTGGCCGTTTTCGCCCGCTGGGGGGCGCAGCCGCTCATGCGGCGCCTGGCGGCGTCGTCGGAGCTTCTGGTGCTGTTCGCCGTGGCCTGGGCGGTGGCCGTCGCCGCCGTCAGCGAGCACATGAAGTTCAGCATGGAGATGGGGGCCTTCCTGGCCGGCGTGACCCTGGCCTCCACCGCCTACCGCGAGGCCGTGGCGGCCCGCCTGGTCTCCCTGCGGGACTTCCTGCTGTTGTTCTTCTTCATCGACATGGGCAGCCGCATGGACCTTGCGGCCATCGGCGGCCAGGTGATGCCCGCCGTCGCGCTGTCGCTGTTCGTCCTGGTGGGCAACCCGCTCATCGTCATGGTGATCATGGGGCTCATGGGCTACCGCAAGCGGACGGGCTTCCTGGCCGGGCTGACGGTCGCCCAGATCAGCGAATTCTCCCTGATCTTCGCCGCCCTGGGCCTGTCCCTGGGCCATCTGCGCCCGGAGCACGTGGGGCTGGTGACCCTGGTGGGCCTCATAACCATCGGTCTGTCCACCTACATGATCCTGTATTCGGGGCGGCTCTATGCCTGGCTGGAGCCGTGGCTGGGCTGGTTCGAGCGGGCCGCGCCGGGCCCGGCGGCCCGGGAAACCCCGGAATCGCCGCGCGGCACCGACGTCATCCTGTTCGGCCTGGGCCGCTACGGAAGCAACATCGCCCGCGGCCTGCGCCAGCAGGGGCTCCGCGTCCTGGGCGTGGATTTCGACCCGGAGGCCGTCGCCGCCTGGAACAAACAGGGCCACCCCGCCGTGTTCGGCGATGCCGCCGACCCCGAATTCCTCAAGGGCCTGCCCCTGAAGGAGGCCCGCTGGGTGGTGGGCGCCGTGCCGCCGCCGCCCCATCCGGTGGGGGCGACGCCGGCGCTGACCCTGATCCGCGACCTCCGGGCCGAGGGCTACACGGGCGGCATCGCCGCCACAGCCCACACACCGGCCGAGGCCCACACCTTCCACAAGGCGGGGGCGGACGCCGTTCTGCTGCCCTACGTGGACGCGGCGCGGTACGCCGTGGAGCGCCTGGTGACGGAAGACCCCGACGCGCTGCACCGGCACCCGGGGCACGGGCACGATTGATACCCCTTGCAAAAGGCGGGCACGTTGCGTATCCAGGACCGGTAACGCGGGCGTAGCTCAGGGGTAGAGCAGCAGCTTCCCAAGCTGAAGGTCGCGGGTTCGAATCCCGTCGCCCGCTCCATTCCCTCTTCCCTCTTCGTATCCGTTCCCCTCCGGCGCGCACGGGCGCGGCGGTGATGGTCGGCCGTCACCCCTCCGTCATCGCTCTACCGCGAAAGAAGGAATCGTCTTTCGGCGCGCTGTCGGGCACACTGTGGTTCAACCGAAAGGTTCCTGTTCCACGAGTGCCCGGAAGGTCATCATGCGCGTTAAGGTCGGCGTCAAAAGCAAGAGCTTCTCCCTGGACGCCGCGCCCGAGGGCGTGGGCCGGCGCAAGAGCGGCAACGCCGCCATGGTCTTCGACAACGGCAACGTCGTCGTCGAGATGGACGAGGAGGCCGTGCGCAAGCTCCAGGCCCTGTTCGACCAGGAGGGTCAGCAGGGCGGGTGACGGCCCCGCGCCGTCACCCGTTCTCCTTCTTCTTTTCCTCCACGAACTGGTCGAAGGCCTCCAGCGCCTGGGCGGCGTACATGGCCGACGGGCCGCCGCCCATGTAGACGGCGATGCCCAGCGTCTCCAGCACCTCGTCGCGCGTGGCGCCCTGGTCCACCAGGGCCTTGGCGTGGAAGGTGATGCAGCCGTCGCAGTGGGCGGCAATGCCCATGGCCAGGGCGATGAACTCCTTGGTCTTGCCGTTGAGCGTCCCCTCCTTGGTGGCCGCCTGGGCCAGGCCGGAGAATGCCTGCATGACCTCGTTGTTGCCCTGGCGGAGCGTCTTCACGGCGGCCGACAGATCCCTGGCAAGCGCCGGATTGTCCTTGTACATCGCGCCCTCCCTCGGGTTGCGGTGATCGTTGGCCACGAAGCATGACGCAGCGCAGCGTGCTCAACAACCCCCTGGACGGCGCCACGCCTGTGGCCCTATAAGCGCGGTATGAGCCTGCCATTCCGCAAGATGCACGGCCTGGGCAACGATTTCGTCGTCCTGGACGGCCGGCGCCAGCCGGTGCGCCCGGATGCCCGGCGCGTGCGCGCCATCGCCGACCGCCGGACGGGCGTGGGCTGCGACCAGCTCGTGGTGGTGGCACCGCCCCAGAGCACGGCCCGGGCCGACGTGTTCATGGCGATGTTCAACGCCAACGGCGACGCCGTGGGCACGTGCGGCAACGCCACCCGCTGCGTGGCCTGGATGCTCATGGAGGAGACGGGCCGCGAGACCGTGGTGGTGGAGACGGACGCCGGCCGCCTCACCTGCCACCGTGCCGGGCACCGGCGGGTGACCGTGGAAATGGGCCGGCCGTCCTTCCAGTGGAAGCGCATTCCGCTCCGGGAATCGGCGAACACCCTCGACCTGCCCCTGGACCTGACCGGCTTCCCGCGGCCGGTGGCGGTGAACATGGGCAATCCGCACGCCGTTTTCCTGGTTTCCGACCCGGAGTCGGTTGACCTTGCAAGCGTCGGCCCCCAGGTGGAGAACGACCCGCTCTTCCCGGAAGGCACCAACGTGGAAATGGTCGGCGTGCTGGGCCGGGAGCATCTGCGCATGCGGGTCTGGGAACGCGGCACCGGCATAACCCGTGCCTGCGGCAGCGGCGCCTGCGCCGCCGCCGTGGCCGCCGCCAGGCTGGGCCACACGGGCCGCGGCGTCGTGGTGGACCTGGACGGCGGGCCGCTGGAGATCACCTGGGGCAACAACGATCAGGTCACCATGACGGGCCCGGTGGCCTCGCCCTTCACGGGAACGCTGGACAACAGCCTGTGGGGCTGAAGCGATTGGGCACGAGCAACGCATCCATGACCGAGGAAGCGCCCCGCATCGTCACCTTCGGCTGCCGGCTGAACGCCTACGAATCGGAGGTCATGCGCGGCCACGCCGAGGCGGCCGGCCTGCACGGCGCGGTCATCGTGAATACCTGCGCCGTGACGGCGGAGGCGGAGCGCCAGGCGCGCCAGACCATCCGCCGGCTGCGCCGCGACCATCCCGGGGCGCGGCTCATCGTCACCGGCTGCGCCGCCCAGAACGACGCCGACGGCTTCGCCGCCATGCCCGAGGTGGACCGCGTCCTGGGCAACGCCGACAAGATGCGCCGCGAATCCTGGAGGGCCGACGGCGATTCGGTGTCCGACGCCGCGGAAGCGCCGCGCGCCGCGCTGGACGCGCCCGGCGTCACGGGGCTGGCCGGCCGCCACCGCGCCTTCCTCCAGGTGCAGCAGGGCTGCGACCACGCCTGCACCTTCTGCATCGTCCCCGCCACGCGCGGGCCGGCGGAAAGCCTCGCCCCGGAGACGGTGGTGGAACGCGCCCGCGCCCTGGTGGAAAACGGCACGCCGGAGGTGGTGCTGTCGGGCGTGGACGTGGCGTCGTGGGGCGCCGACCTGCCGGGCCGGCCCGGCATCGCCCACCTGGCGCGGCGGCTCCTGCGCGACCTCCCGGCGCTCAGGCGGCTGCGCCTGTCGTCCCTGGACCCCACGGCCGTGGACGACGCCCTGGCGGACCTGTTCGCCGAAGAAGCCCGGCTGCTGCCGCACGTCCATCTGAGCGCCCAGGCGGGCGACGACATGGTGCTCAAGCGCATGGGCCGCCGGCACCGGCGCGACGACGTGCTGGCCGCGGCACGGCGGCTGCGGGAAGCGCGGCCGGGCATGACCGTGGGCGCCGACCTCATCGCCGGCTTCCCCACGGAAACGGAAGACCAGGCGGCGAACACCCGCACCCTGGTGGAAGAGGCCGGGCTCGCCCCGCTGCATGTCTTCCCCTATTCCGGGCGCCCGGGCACGGCGGCGGAACGCATGCCGCAGGTGCCGGGCGACGTGCGCCGCGACCGCGCGGCGCGGCTGCGCGAGGCCGGCGCGCGCGAACTGCGCCGGAGCATGGCCGGGCGCGTGGGCGGCACCACACGAGTCCTGGCCGAGGCCGACGGTACGGGCCGCGCCGACGACTACCTGCCGGTGCGCTTCGTGGGCGCCCGCCCCGAGCCGGGTACGGTGGCGTGGGCGGCGCTGGTGGACCACGACGACGACGCCCTGATGGGAGAGGTCCTGACGCATGAGTGATGACGACGAGTCCCGGGGCCGCCGCCGCGGCTGGTTCGGCCGGCTGTGGCGCGGCAAGGACCACGCGGCGGAAACCGACGGCCCGCCGGCGGATGCGCCCGCCGAAGAAGCGCCGGACGACGCGCCCGCCGAAAAGGAGGGCTGGTTCCGGAAGCTCAAGCGCGGCCTGAGCAAGACTTCCGGCCGGCTGAGCAAGGGCATCAGCGACGTCCTCACCAAGCGCCGGCTGGACGACGAGGTGCTGGAGGACCTGGAGGACCTCCTCATCACGGCCGACATCGGCGTGGAGACGGCCGGCAGGCTCACCCAGGGCCTGAAGCGCCAGCGTTTCGACCAGGAGGTGACGGACGACGAGGTGCGCCAGACCCTCGCCGAGGAGGCGGCGGCCATCCTGGAGCCGGCGGCGCTGCCGCTCGAGATCGATCCCGCCAACAAGCCGCACGTGGTGCTCGTCATGGGCGTCAACGGCAGCGGCAAGACCACCACCATCGGCAAGCTCGCCAGGCAGTACCGCGACCGCGGCTACAGCGTGCGCCTGGTGGCGGGCGACACCTTCCGCGCGGCCGCCGTGGAACAGCTCCAGGTCTGGGGGGAGCGCGCCGGCGTGCCCGTGGTGTCGCGCGAGACCGGGGCCGACGCCGCCGGCCTCGCCTACGACGCCCTGGAAGAGGCGCGCGCCGCCGGCGAGGACGTGCTGCTCATCGACACGGCGGGGCGGCTGCAGAACAAGAAGGGGCTCATGGACGAGCTGGCCAAGATCCGCCGCGTGCTGGGCAAGGTGGACCCCACGGCGCCGCACACCAGCCTGTTGGTCCTGGACGCCACGGTGGGCCAGAACGCCCATGCCCAGGTGGAGCAGTTCCGCGAGATCACCGAGGTGAACGGCCTCGCCGTCACCAAGCTGGACGGCACGGCCAAGGGCGGCGTCATCGTCGCCCTGGCCGACCGCTTCGGCCTGCCCGTGCACGCGGTGGGCGTCGGCGAGGGCGTGGAGGACCTGCACGCCTTCGACGCCCACCGGTTCGCCCGCGACCTCATGGGGCTGGACTGACGAAGCCCTTCAGGATGAAACAGGTTCACGCGTCGTGTCGAGGCGCTTTTCCCCGAAAGGAAAAGCCTCGAAACACGACGCCACCAGGATCAGGGAAAACACCCGATGGCAACGCTCCACTGCATCTCCGGAGTCGGCGACAAGGCGGCGGCGTGCTTTGTCGTGGAAGGCGACGACGGCCGGCGCGTCATGTTCGATCTCGGGGCCGGCCCGGCCAAGGGCCAGCGGCCGCCCGTTGACGATGTCGGCCCCGTGGAGGCCATCGTCCTGTCGCACCAGCATCCCGACCACAAGGGCGGCCTGGACATTGCCCACAAGGTGGGCGATCCCCCCGTGTACGGCACGCCGCCGGCGCTGGAGGGCCTTCGACGCGCCCTGCCCGCGCACCCCCTCCCCTGGCACGGCGGCACCACCATCGGCGGCCTGCCTGTGACCGTGGGCCGTGCCGGCCACAGCCCGGGCGGCGTGTGGCTTCACGTGGACGTGGGCGGCGGCCTGCTCTACATGGGCGACGATGACCCCTATTCGCCCCTCTACCACGTGGACCCGCCGCCGGCGGCGGAGACCATCATCGTGGACGTCTCCTACGGCGCCGACGACGAACCGCGCGACACCCAGATCGCCGCCTTCGATCCGTGGTTCGACGCGGCCGAACGCGACGGCCTGCTCATCCCCACGCCGGTGCATGGCCGGGGGCCGGAGATCGCCCTGCACCTCATGGAAAAGGGGTATCCCGCGCCGCGCCTGGACGCCGACCACCTGACGCTCATCGACCGCCTGCTCACGGACTGGCACCCGGCGGTGCGGCCGCACCGGCTGTCCGCCCTGCGCCGCCTGCGGGAACAGGCGCGCGCGCCGGGCCCGGTCGAGGGCGTCACCCTGGCCGGCACAGCCAACGCCGACGGTGGCACGTCGGGGGATCTGGTGGCGCAATACCGCGACAGCGACCGGCCCGCCATCCTCATGACGGGCTACATCCCCTCGGGCACCGTGCCCGACACCCTTCTGAAAGAGGGCCGCGCCCACTGGCTGCGCTGGCCCGTGCACCGCATGCTGTCGGACAACGCCGCCCTGGTGCGACAGGCGGGTGCCATGCGGGTGATCCCCGCGTTCGGCGTCGCCGACGCCACCGCCCTGGCGGCGTGGGAAAGGACCTTCGCCCCGGCGGGCGTGGTGCTGGACAACGTCCTGACGCTCTGACCCTCACGAGGCCCCGGTTTCTTCCCCGTCGGCGTCGGCGCCGGCCCGCGCCGTCGCCAGGGCGTCGCGGCCCCGGGGCGTCAGAACGTGACCGGAGGCCCCCTCGCCGTTCCCCTTGCACACGAAGCCGCGCCGCTTGAAGTACTGCATCAGGGCGTTCGCGGACTGCTTCGGGATTCCCAGTTCCGTCGCCAGGCTGGCGGGCCGCACCGGCCCGTGACGGGCGATCAGGTCCAGCGCCGCCACCGTCCGCTCGGACTGGATTTCCGCGGGGGCCCCTTTCGCTTTCCGGGCCTCCGGATCCCGTTGGGGATGCCGTTCTCCGGCCCGGGTCAAGCGGTACACGGCCCGGTTCCGGGCTCGTATTTCGCGGGCCACGAGTCCTTTTTCCATCAGGCGGTTCAGGGCCCCGTCGAGGTACTCGGGGGGGCGTTTGGACATCAACGCGCCAAGGGCGGTACGGGACGTCCTGCCATCGACCGGCATGGCCGACAGAAGCCTTTCCTCGTCCGCCGGCAGGAGCTGCGCCCCGTCGTGCGCGGGAGCCACCCGGAAGGTCGGGTTGTCGTAATCGGCAACCCTGAGGCAACCCTGGGCGTGGAGTTCGACCACGATCTGCAAGAGCCGTTGCTTGGATATCCCGAGGGACTGGCGCAGGTCCTTCCCTTTGACCGGGCCGTTGAGCCGGGCAAGGAGCCGGGCGTTGCTGGTGCCGGCCCTGGGCATCGCCCGCGTTGCGGCCGGTTTCCCCTGACGCCCCGCCGGTACGTCCACAATCGCCGTCCAGGCCGCTGCCCGCGGATCCGGCCGCCAGCGATTGTAATGGTCCTTTTCGACCACCCGGGCTTCCCCGAGGCACTCCAGCGCCCGGCGCGTCTGCCGCAGGTTCAGGCGCGCTTCGAGCGCGATCCGTGTCAGGCCGCTCAGACCGTTCCGGACGGCTTCCAGGCAGGCAGCTTCCGCCGGCGTGAGGTGGATGCCGTCGGCATCGATGGTGACGTGACGAACCATGCGGGCTCTATTGCCGACACTTTCCCACGGACCCGGCCCCGCACCGTTCGCCGTCCGTCCAGATGGCCCTTACCAGGTCAGCGCCGGTGAGGTCCGCGCCGTCCAGGTCGGCGTCGGTGAGGTCGGCCTCCGTCAGGTCGGCGCCGATGAGCTGTGCATCCTCCAGATCCGCGCCGCGCAGGTTGGCGTCGCCCAGACCCGCCTTGGCGAGATTGGCCTCCCTGAGGTCCGCCTCGCGCAGGTCCGCCTCGCGCAGGTCCGCCTCGCGCAGGTTGGCGTTTTCCAGGTCCGCTTCCCGCAGGGTCGCATCCGTCAGGATCGCGTTGGCGAGGCCGGCGGCCTCCAGGTCCGCTTCCCGCATGACGGCGCCGTCGAAATCGGCGCCGCGCATCCTGGCCTCGCCCATTTCCGCCTCCGTGAGCCGGGCCCGCACGAAGACGGCGTCCCGCGCCGTCACCTCGTCCAGCGCCGCCGCGCGCAGCTTGGCGGCGCGCAGGTTGGCGCCGTTCAGGTTGGCCTCGTCCATGTCCGCCTCGCGCAGCGTCGCGCGGCGGAGGGTGGCGTCGCCAAGGTCCGCATCGCGCAGCCGCGCGCCGGTGAGATTGGCATCGTCCAGGTTGGCCCGCGCCAGGTCCGCATCGCGCAGCGATATCCCCGCCAGATCGGCGTTCGACAGGTCACAGCCCGGGCAGGCGTCCGTTTCCTTGAGCCGTTTCACCGCGTCGGGCGAAAAAGCCGCCGCCGGCCCCGCCATCAGGCAGGCGGCCACGAGCACCGTAATCGCGTTCCGCATCACTCAGCCTCCTTCCGCAGCGCGCGCACCTTTTCCGGTGGCGGCAGATAGTCGCCGCCCGGCGCGTAATACCAGTCCACCATGCGCGGCCTGCCGTCCTTGACCGTGGTGCGGCCCACCCAGGCGCCCATGGTGGACTGGTGGTCGCTGGCGCGGAAGCGCAGCCGGCCGACGGGGGTGTCGAATTCCAGGCCCTCCATGGCCGCCACCAGGGCGTCGGTGTCCGTGGTGCCCGCCTTGTCCAGGGCGGCGGCGATGGCAAGCATGGTATTGTAGCCCACGAGGGAGCCCATGCGCGGTGTCTCCTCCCAGCGCCCGCGATAGGCCTCCACGAAGGCTTCGTGCGCCGGCTCGTCGATGGCGTACCAGGGGTAGCCCGTGACGATCCAGCCCTCCGGCGCTTCCTCCCCCAGGGGCCGCAGGTACTCGGGCTCGCCGGTGAGGGCGCTCACCACCGGCCGGTCCTCGAACAGGCCGCGCGAGCGCCCCTCGCGCACGAACTTGGGCAGGTCCGGGCCGAACAGGGCGTTGAACACCGCGTCCGGATCGCCCTCCTTGAGCGCCTGTACGGTGGGTCCGGCCTCCAGCTTGAAGACCGGCGGCCACTGCTCGCCCACGAAGCGCACGTCCGACCGGCGCTTCTTCAGCCCGTCCCGGAATCGTTCCACGAAGGAATGGCCGTACTCGTAGTTGGGCGCCACCGTGGACCAGGTGGTGGCGTCCAGGTCCGCCGCCG
This sequence comes from uncultured Rhodospirillales bacterium, assembly GCA_913055885.1. Classification (GTDB taxonomy): domain Bacteria; phylum Pseudomonadota; class Alphaproteobacteria; order Rhodospirillales; family CAJXLG01; genus CAJXLG01. The sequence goes on along the minus strand of CAJXLG010000014.1, from coordinate 7,487 downwards.
CGTCCGCCAGCATGTTGGCCTGCATGTAGGTGGAGGGCCGCAGGCGGAAGGTGTAGCGGTGGCCGCGCGACCACGTCAGGGCGTCGGACAGGGGCTCGGCGGCGACGAAGAGCACCTTGCGCTGGCGCGCGTAATCCGACACGGCAAGCCCCACGTTGGACAGGAAGGTGCCCGCCAGCAGGTCCACGTCCTCGCGCATGACGAGCTGGTTGGCCATGGTCACCGCCGTGCCCGGCTTGCCGCCGTCGTCGCGCGAGATCACCTTGAGCGGCCGGCCCTCCAGGACGCCGCCCGCGTCGTTGATGTGCTCGACGGCCAGCTTCCAGCCCTTGCGGTACGGCCTGGTGAAGGCGGGAATGGCGCTGTAGCTGTTGATCTCGCCCACGGTGACGGGCTCTTCCGCCATCGCCGGCACACCCGGCCACGCCGCCACCAGCATCCCGGCGGCCACGGCAAGGACCGGCCCGCGCATCCGCCACATGAGACCCCCTTTTTTCCAGTTGCCGCACGCCAAGCTTAAACGGCCGAGGGCGTCACGACCAGGGGCGGAGGCGATGGGCGATGGTTACCAGGCAGCGGGCCGCCGCCGCGAGGCCGGCCGCCGCCTCCGGAACCCCCGGGGGATCGCCGGCCGCCATGGCCGACTCCACGGCATCCATGTCCATGGCGGCCAGACTCGCCCCGACCAGCTGATAGACCTTGTGACGCAGGTCGGGCGCCGGACATGCGGCCAGCGCCGCGTCCGGAAGCCACAGGGCCTGCCTGTTCCAGAAAATATCGCAGTCGGACACGCCTCCGTCCGGCAGGCGCAGGTTCAAAGGAAGACGCGTTCCGTCACAGTCAAATGTCTGGATGCCATAGGAAAGATAAAAACTGAAATTGTCCATGACCGTATACTGGTGCAGAACCTCATCGCCGGGCGCGATCGCCGTTTCCGCCAGCAGCCAAACCCCCTCGTCCTCTACGCGGACCCGGGCCGGCGGTGCGGTATCGGCGGCATGGTTCACAAGGTCGAAAAAGGGCAGGAAGCCCTGTGGCCAGCCACGCGACGTCCGCAGCAGATTCCTGTAGCGGGCCAGCGGCGCGGCCGCCGCCTGTTGCTCCGTCCATCGCACCACATGCTGCCACAGGTCAGGTGGCGCGCCGGCCCGGAACAACCCACGCACACCCGCCGCGCGCCCGGGCGCATGGGCCGCCGGGTGGGTGGCCGCCATCTCGTCACGGTCCGGCAGGGTCGCCAGGTACTCGGCCGTCACGGCGTCCCAGGCGCCGTCGGCGAGGGCCGCGTTAACGTCGGCATCCCGCCGCACCAGGGTGCGCGGCGCCCGGGCCATCACCTCGCCCGCCTCGAAGCCCCGCCGGGCGAACACGCCGATGCCGCCCGCCCCCGCGTCCACCACGAGGTCGGGGCACCACAACAGCTCGCGGGCCACCAGGGCATCCACCGCCCGCCGGACCGCCGCCGGGTCGCGCATGGGCTACTCCTGGATCACCTCGCCCTCGGGCGTGACCTTGACGCCCGGCCGCACGGGGCCGGTGCGCGTGCCGCCCCAGTCGATTTCGGGCACCCGGGCGAGTTCGGCCGGTCCCACGAAAAGGGTGCTGTCCTCCACCACCACCGGCAGGCTCAGGACGGGCCCCTCGCCGGGCCCTTCGCCCGGGCGGGCCAGCATGCCCAGCACCACCTTGGCGACGCTGACGTTGTCCCTGGGCATGAGCCCCGCCTCGGCAAAGGTGTCCAGGGCCTGGAAGAAGCCGCGCGCCTGGGCCGTCAGCCGGGCACGGGGCTGGCGCCCGTCGTCCAGCCACAGCCGGCCGCCGGCGTCCACGCGCAGGGGCGGCCAGTCCACGCTCATCTCGCGGACCTCGACGCGCCCGTCCGCCTTGTTGAAGCGCCGCGCGTTGACCCGCAGGGAATCCGTCAGCTTGAGCGGCCCGCGCGCCCGGACGTCCAGCAGCAGCCGCTTCAGCCGCCGGCCCAGCGGCAGGGCGTGATGCGGCGGAAAGCCGACGTTGTCGGCCATAAGCTCGGCCGTCCAGGAGACCGGCGGCAGGGCACCGCCGCCGCCATCCTCGGGACGCTTGCCGTCCCCCTTGCGGTCGGCGCTCAGGTGGGCCTTTTCCACCGATATGCTGCCGGGCCCCCAGGGGCCTTCCACGGCAAGCTTTTCGGCCGCCAGCTTCAGCCCCTTGATGCGGCCCCAGGTGGCCACGGACACCTCGGCCAGGGCCTTGCCGGCGTCCACCGTCAGGCTCGCCCCGTTGGCGAGACGGACCCGATGGCGGCCGGTGAGGTGCGCCTTCACGTCGCGTGGATGCAGGGGCGACACCTCCAGCATCAGGGAATCCGTTTCCCAGCGCCAGTTGGCCGAGGCCGGCCCCGCCACGGACACGTCGGGCACGTCCAGGCGCACCCAGAAGGGAAAGCCGTGCAGCCCGGTTTCTCCGTAGGAAACGGCCCAGCCGGCGTCGTTGCGGGATTCGCGCCATTTGTCGAGCTGATCGCGCACGGTGCTCGCCGTGCCGAACCACTGCACCACGTAGCCGATGAGCAGGAGGATAAGGAAGACGACCACCCCGGCCCCGCCCACGGTGCGACGGGAGAAGCGCCGGCCGTTCCCCTCCGTGCCGTTGTCGTCCCTGCGTGCCATGCTGCCCTTTCCGGAACGCTGCGCCTGCCCTATATATCGGGAGCGCATCCTAAACCATCCGACCCGTCAGCCATAGGCGCGCCGTCACACCCCATGATTCTTGATGCCCCCGCCGACCCCGACGCCCCCGACCCCCTGTGGGTCTTCGGCTACGGCTCCCTCATGTGGCATCCGAACATCGCCTACACGGAGGCCGTCCCCGCCCGCGTCCAGGGCTACCACCGCGCCCTGTGCGTGCGCGCCTGGCGCCTGCGCGGCTCCCCCGAGCGGCCGGGGCTGGTGGTGGGGCTGGACCGCGGCGGGGCATGCCGCGGCTGGGCCTTCCGCGTGCCGCCGGAGGCGCGCGCCGAGACCATCGCCCACCTGCACGAGCGCGAACTCAAGACGGGCATCTACCGGCCCCACTGGCTGGCCGCGCGCCTGGACGACGGCCGCGCCATGCGCCTTTACGGGTTCGTGGTGCGGCGCCACCATCCCCAGTATGCCGGCAGCCTGGACACGGAGGAAGCGGCCCGGCTGGTGTGCCAGGGCAGAGGAAGCGCCGGCACCAGCCTGGCGTATCTTGCCAATACCGTGGCCCACCTGAACGACCTGGGCATTCCCCACGCCGCCCTGCGGGCCGTGCTGGACCGGGCGAGTGCCCTGTGCCCCGGGAACCTGGCGGCATAGGGCTGTGCTGCGCCGCAAACCTTGCCGGCCCTGGAGCGCCCTGCTACGCTCCCCCAGCCTTTATCGCAGCGCAACAAAGGAGAGGGTCGCGCCATGGCCGGTACTGTTCGTCCGCGTCGCAGCATGCTCTACATGCCGGGCTCCAACGCCCGCGCCCTGGAAAAGGCCAAGACCCTCGCGGCCGACGCGCTCATTCTCGACCTGGAGGACGCCGTCGCCCCCGACGCCAAGGAAGAGGCGCGCGAGCGGGTGTGCGAGGCCGTGCGCCAGGGCGGCTACGGCCGGCGCGAGACCCTCGTGCGCGTCAACGGCCTGGGCACGCCGTGGGGCTATAGCGACATCGCCCGGGCTGCCACCAGCGGCGCCGACGCCGTGCTCATCCCCAAGGTGGAAAGCGCCGACACGGTGCGCCAGGTGGAGACCATCCTGGGATCCGAGGGCGCGCCCGATGATCTCGCCATCTGGTGCATGATGGAAACGCCGCGCGGCATCCTTAAGGCCGAGGAGGTGGCGCTCGCCAGCCGCCGCATGGCGGGCTTCGTCATGGGCACGTCCGACCTGGTCAAGGACCTGCACGCGGCGCACACGGAACAGCGGCTGCCGCTTCTGGTGTCGCTGGGACAGTGCCTCCTGGTGGCGCGGGCCCATGGGCTCGCCATCGTTGACGGTGTCCACCTGGACCTCGAGGATATGGAGGGCTTCGAGGCGGCGTGCCGCCAGGGCGTGGAAATGGGCTTCGACGGCAAGACCCTCATCCACCCCAGGACGGTGGAACCCGCCAACCGCGTCTTTGCCCCCTCCGACGACGACGTGGCCTGGGCGCGCCGGGTCATGGAGGCCCACGAAGCGGCGCGCAAAGAGGGCCAGGGCGTCGTCGTGGTGGACGGCAAGCTGGTGGAGAACCTGCACGTCGCCAACGCCGAGCGCATCGTCGCCCTGCACGAGGCCATCCAGGCCATGGAAGCCGATCTGGCCGAATAATCCCGGAGGGTCCGTCATGAGTGCTGCCAGCAAGACCGCCACCGGCAACTTTTTCGAGGATTTCCACGTCGGCCGCGTCATCCATCACGCCACGCCGCGCACGGTGACCAGCGCCGACGCCGGGCTCTACACGGCGCTCACGGGCAGCCGTTTCGCCGTCTTCTCGGCGGACAGCTTCGCCTATAACGTCGGCCTCCCGGGGGCGCCGCTGGACGACATGCTGGTGTTCCACATGGTCTTCGGCCGCACGGTGCCCGACATCTCCCTCAACGCCGTGGCCAACCTGGGCTACGCCGGCGGCCGTTTCCACAAGCCCGTCTATCCGGGCGACACCCTTACCGCCACGTCGGAGGTCATCGGGATCAAGGAGAACTCAAACGGCAGGACCGGCGTGGTCTACGTGCGCTCCGAGGGCCGCAACCAGGACAACGAGCGGGTTCTGGACTACGTGCGCTGGGTCATGGTGAACAAGCGCGACCCGGCAAGCCCGGCGCCGGAGACGGTGGTACCCGAACTGCCCGAGGCCGTGGGCGCCGACCGCCTGCACCTGCCGCCGGGCCTGGACGCCGCGCGCTACGACACCGCCCTCGCCGGCAGCCCCCACGTGTGGGAGGACTACGCCGTGGGCGAGCGCATCGACCACGTGGACGGCATGACCATCGAGGACGCCGAGCACCAGATGGCGACGCGGCTGTACCAGAACACGGCGCGCGTCCACTTCGACGGCCACGCCCAGAAGGACCACCGCTTCGGCAAACGCATCGTCTACGGCGGTCACGTCATCAGCCTGGCGCGGGCCCTGAGTTTCAACGGGCTGGCCAACGCCTTCAAGGTGGTGGCCATCAACGGCGGCCAGCACACCAACCCCGTCTTCGGCGGGGACACGCTCTACGCCTGGTCGGAAGTGGTGAACAAGGAGGAGGAGCTGGGCCGCCCCGACGTGGGCAGCGTGCGCCTGCGCACCGTCGCCACCAAGGACCACCCCTGCGCCGACTTCCCCGACACGGGCGACGACGGCAAGGCCCATCCGGCCAAGGTGCTGGACTTCGACTACACGGTGCTCATGCCAAGGCGGGCATAGCCCGGATTGTCGCACCGCTCGACGCGGATGCACCCCGGCGGCCCGCCCTCGAGGCGGGCCGCCATTTTTCGTCAGGCCCCCTTTCGCTGCTCCACCCACCCCCGCACGTTCGCCTTCACCATGAGGGCGCACGGAGTGACCACGAGCGTCAGGACCGTGGCGAACAGGAGCCCCGAGACCACCGCCGTGGAGAGCTGCTGCCACCACTGCATGGAGGGGGCGTTGAAGGTGACCGTGCGGTTGATGAGGTCGATGTTCACCTTGAAGACCATGGGCAGCAGGCCCAGCACCGTGGTCGCCACCGTGAGCAGCACCGGGCGCAGGCGCTGGGCGCCCGTGCGCAGGATGGCCTCCATGGCATCCGTCGTCCGGCGAGCCGTGATGACGTAGGTATCCAGGAGCACGATGTTGTTGTTCACCACGATCCCCGCCAGCGCGATCACCCCGATGCCCGACATGATCACCCCGAACGGCTTGCCCGCCATGAGCTGCCCCAGCATCACCCCGATGGTGGAAAGCACCACGGCCGACAGGATCAGGAAGGCCAGGTAGAAACTGTTGAACTGGGTGACCAGGATCACCGCCATGAGGAACAGGGCCACCGCGAAGGCCTTCATGAGAAAGGCGCGCGATTCCGCCTGTTCCTCCTCCTCGCCGACGAATTCCACCGTCACGCCGCCGGGCAGGTCGGCCTTGTCCAGCCAGGCGCGCAGGTCCTTCACCTTGTCGTCGGGCAGCACGCCGGGCTTCACGCCCGCCTCCACGGTATAGACGCGCTCGCCGTTGACGCGCTCGATCTCGGTGACCTTGGGCTCCGGCCGGAGGGTCGCCACGCTGGACACCGGCACCGGCCCCCGCGGCCCGTCCACCCGCAGGGCGCGCAGGCGGCTCAGGGTGCGTTCGTCGCGCGGGTAGCGCATGACGATGTCCACTTCCTCCCGGCTGTCGTCGGGGCGGTAGCTGTCAAAGGTCAGGCCGTTGGTGGCGAGCTGCACCACCTGCCCCACGCGCGCCAGGTCGATGCCGAAACGCGCCGCCTTCTCGCGGTCCACGTCCACTTCCCACTGGATGCCCGGCAGCGGCCGCGAATCCGTGACGTCCTCGAAGCCGCCCATCCTCGCCATGGCCTGCCGGAGGCGTGCCACAGCCGGGATGAGCCGGTCATCCGGGCCGGACACCCGCATCTGGACGGGCTTGCCCTGTTGCGGCCCGCCCTGCTGCTCGCGCACCTCGATCTTCAGCCCGGCGAGGCCGCTGGTGCGCTCGCGCGCCTCGGCCAGGATCGCCGCCGCCGGACGCCGCCGGCCCCACGGCTTGAACTCCATGAGCACGCGGCCGATCTGGTCGCGCGCGGCCTGGCGGTCGCTGGCATTGACCCGGGTGTAGAACGCCTTCACGCCGTCGAGCCCGACGAGCCGGCGCTCCACCCGGCGCACCAGGGTGTTCTTCTCCCACACGGAGAGGTTCCCCCGGGCGTGGACGTTCACCGAGGCACGCTGCGGTTCCACGTCGGGGAAGAACTCGACACCGTGGCCGTAGACGGCGTACAGGCCGTAGCTCCCCACAAGCCCGGCCACCGCCACCGCCAGCACCTTCGCCGGATGGCGCAGCAACCGGCGCAGCAGCCGGATATACCACCCCGTGAGCCCGGGCAGGCTGTCCAGGTCGCCCGTCTCTCCCGCTTCCAGGGCCCGCCGCGTGCGGGCGTCCACGGCGCCCGGCCGGCCGACGAGCCCGCCCAGGGTGGGCACGAAGATCAGCGCCATCAAAAGCGACGCCGTCAGGGTGGCGAGCAGCGTCACGGGCAGGAACTTCATGAACTCGCCCACCACCCCGGACCAGAACAGCAGGGGCAGGAAGGCGGCGAGCGTGGTCACCGTGGCGGCGATGACGGGCGGCGCCATGCGCCTGGCGGCCCGCGCGTAGGCTTGCGGAGGCGGGTCGCCCTCCGTCATGCGGCGGTCGGCGTATTCCACCACCACGATGGCGCCGTCCACCAGCATCCCCACGGCCAGGATGAGGCCGAAGAGCACCACGATGTTCACGGTCATGCCCGCGGCGCCCAGCACCAGGATGGCCGTAAGGAAGGAGCCCGGGATGGCGAG